>NZ_JALRNG020000037.1:0-69754 GCF_030272875.2 Pseudomonas sp. BJa5 | reverse complement strand
CCGCAGATCGCCGGCACCGTGCCGGCGCGGGTCAGCAGCACGCGGGCCAACGACCCTTACGGCCACATCGACCTGCACGGCCGCTACAAGGTGCGCTTTCTGTTCGACCGCGACAGCTGGCGGTTGGGCGAAGAGAGCCTGTGGCTGCGCCTGGCACGGCCTTACGCCGGAGACACTCACGGCCTGCACCTGCCGCTGCTGGCCGGCACCGAAGTGGCGGTGGCCTTCGAACAGGGCGACCCGGACCGCCCCTACATCGCCCACGCCCTGCACGACGACCAGCACCCGGACCACGTCAACCTGCGCAACTACAAGCGCAACGTGCTACGCACCCCGGCCAACAACAAGCTGCGCCTGGATGACACCCGGGGGCAGGAGCACATCAAGCTCAGTACCGAGCACAGTGGCAAGAGCCAGTTGAACCTCGGGCATCTGGTCGATGGCCAAAAGCAGAAGCGTGGTGAAGGCTTTGAGCTGCGCAGCGATGGTTGGGGCGCGCTCCGGGCGGGCAAGGGTTTGTTCATCAGTGCTGATGGACAACCCAAGGCCCAGGGCCAAGTACTCGATATGAGCAGTGCGATAGCCCAGCTGAACAGTGCCCTGGAGCTTGTGGCAACCCTGGCACAGAGCGCCGCGGCATCGGGTGCGCTAGCGGCCGATGTTCAATCACAGCAAGCGCTCAAATCAATGCTTGCGGGTCTCGCCGATGCAGGGCTGGTAGCCTCCGCGCCTGCCGGCATCGCACAGACCACGCCAGGTAATCTGCAGCTATCGAGCGGGCAGACCCTGACCGCTACCGCAGGCGACAGCGCCGATTTCAGCGTCTTAAAACGCTTCAGCGTGGCAGCAGGCCAGGCCATTAGCCTGTTTGCCCAGAAGCTGGGGTTGAAACTCTTCGCGGCCCGCGGCCCGGTGGAGATCCAGGCGCAAAGCGATGCCATGACCTTGCAGGCCGAAAAGGCGCTGACGCTCAACAGCATCAATGGAGAATTACTCCTCAATGCCCAGCACGGCATCACTCTGGTCAGCCGTGGGGCCTACATCAAGCTCAAGGACGGTTCGATCGAATTCGGCGCGCCGGGGCAGATCGGCATCCGCAACGACCATATCACCTGGGGCGGGGCGGCCTCGCTGGACACGGCGCTTGTCCCCATGACCCTGCAGGACCCCGTGTACCAATACCCCACCCAGGGACGTTTCCAGGTGCTTGACCAGGTGAGCCAGGCGCCCAAACCCCATGTCGCCTATCGCCTGGAAGCCGGCGATGGCAGCGTCGTGCGCGGCGTCACCGACGAGAACGGCTACAGCCAGCCTCACCACGGCATACAAGCCCAGAACATCAGGTTGTTTTTTGAATGAGCAAGGAGAGCGCGAGCATGTCCGACACCGAGAAACCGGCGGGTGAAGGCCGGACGTCCAGGCAGGGCGCCGTCACGCAGGTCCTTCACCAGTCCGTGCAGTGCTATTTCCGCCCCGATACGGAGGAACTGGTGTTTGTCGCCGATGACCAGGCTGGCGCGTTCGAGCAGCACTGGCAGGGGATGCTGGTGGACATGGATGACTATCACCAGGCCAATGCTGGTTACACCAGCGCCCTGCAGCGCTACACCCAGGCGTATGCCCAGCCCGGGGGTTCAGCCCTGGCCATCGAGGCACAACTGATGGCCGTCATCACGGCTGAAGATCAGCTGGAGAAGCAGCGAACGGCGCTGCAGGAAAAGCTCGGCACGTTCTCGATGGCGGGCATGAGCTATGACGACGTGGTCGAGTTGCTGCCCATCGGCGATACCCGCAACACGGGCAAGGCACAGGGCAAGAAAGGCAAGGGTAAGCAGCCGGTAGGCCGGCGCTATGTCTACGTGAAAAAGGGCTACTACGACAACAGCCAGAAAAGCAAAGGCCTGCGCAATGTGTCGCTCAAGTCCCGCGACAAGCAAGGCGCGATGGAGAGTATCTACAGCCGCGACAAGCAGGGTCGGGTGCGGATCGACGGCGACAAACTCAAGAAGCAACTGACGACGCTGAAGACACCGGCACTGAAACTGGAACTCAAGGACCTGGCCCGCTGGACCGGGATGGAAGAACAGCTCGATAGCCTGAACAGCGAAGGCACAGTCGACTGGAAGCCGTTCGGGTATGAACTCTTCGGCTGGGCCGAAACCTGGAACGAAAGCCTGCAGACTGAACACGCCGTCAATGACAACGTCGACGTCTCGGCCGCTGCCCAGTTCATGCGCTACGCCAGCAACGTCGGCGCCAGCGCCGAGTACGACCCGCGCACGGGGCAGGCTGCCTTGAAGGGCGAAGGGAAGGCCAGCTTCACCGTGGCATCGGGCACTGCCGAACGAGAAACCTTTGTACCGGATAAGCTCGGCTGGTCACTGGCCTACACCACTTCGAAAGGCCAGGCGTTCGACCTGGGCATGCTGCGCCTGTGTGTGAGCTCGTCCCTGACCGGCTTCATCGGTGCCTCGGTGATGGTCGAGGGCCAGTTGCAAGTGGTGGTCCAGGGTGACCAGCAAATGATGGCCGGTCAACCCGGTGGACGGCTGCCACGCTTTACCGAGCGCAGAACCACGGGTGCCCGGTTTCATCAGCAGATGAACAGCGAAGACGAGGGGCTGACGCTATCGGCTGAGGCGTTTGCCGGCGCCCGGGTAGAGGGGCAGCTCAAGGGCGCCTTGCAGTGGCTCAAGCCCGCTGCGCCGCCGGATCTGGATGGCAGCCTCGCAGGTGTATTGAAGTCCAGCGGCCAGTTCACCGACTTCTGCAGCATCAGCCCGAACATTGCCGGTATGACGGGCATAGGTGGTGGTGGAAAGTTCCACTGCACCTTTATCAACGGCAAGTTCTGCTTTCATGTGGCCGCCAGTTTGTGTTGGGGCGTGGGGGCCAAGGGTGGGCTGGTTTTGGAGGTGGGGGTTAACAAAATTGCGGAGTTTGGGGCTTGGTTAATTTATCAACTGTATAGACTGGATTATGGTTTTTTAGATTTGATAAAAAGTGATGCTTTTATGGCGTATAGCCAATATTGCGTGCTTCAGGCTATATCTGCGGAGGTTGATTATTATAAGTTTTTTAATAAGATGAAAGAAGGTTCTGATTCTGTTGCTCGCGATTTCAAGAAGGTCGTCACAGTCATTATTGATGAGAATAAAAAGGAACTGGAAGGTTCGAGTCGGCGAAATCAATTGGCTGAAAATGTTAACGGCTGTCCAGAGAGGCTGTTGGGCTATACTCCTGAGGCGAAGGGGATACTACTTTATCTACTAACTCGTCATGGCGTTTGGGATCTTTTTGATCCGGGGAATCGTAGCCCTGGTCTTATTCCCGATATCTATGGGCGGCGCAAGGAAGCTGTGATCCATGTGCTCAGTAGCATTCAGACACGTTCCGAATGGCAAAAAGTCTTGTGTCGCATGACGCCAGACGGAATTAGTATGTCCGATGATAATGACTTAGTTGTTGTCGAGCAGCAGGAGCAGTACTTGATTGGTTTTCTTCAATTGGGCTTCAATCGTGACCAGGGCCTTTATAAAGCAAAGGCAGAATTGGTGGCTATTCGCGAGCGATTGAAGTCGGAGATTTCCTGGGGGCATGCTCTGGCCATGAATTTTACCAGGTACTACCAGCTTAATACTGGTCCTAATCCTCACTATCCACAGTGTTGCGATTTTGGATCTGATGAAGTTTTGGCTTGATTGGCTAGATTCAGGAGGTCGTATGTCTTCCCGGTTTTTTTGTGTTGGGTTGATGGTTGTCTCGGTTTTGGTTGGTTGCGATAACGTCAAATCAGTAAGTGGGGCTGAAGAAAGTGTTGCTCAGGAAGATCTACGTCGGTTCATTGGTGAGGCAATAAGCAATTTTGTTTTCGTTGAGGGCGGTGAGTTTCTGATGGGGGACTATGGTCTGCAGTATGGGTCGGAACGACTGCCTTATGATGCTGATGAAGATAGTAAGCCGTTGCATCGAGTAGAGCTCAGTAACTATTCAGTCGACAAGTTCAAGATTACCAATCGGGCCTATCAGTTTTACTTGAGAAGTAACGGATTGCAGTTGAGAGTTGTAGGTGAGTGGGATGAAAGGGACTGGAGAGATAGAAATACGCCACCGAATACACCTGCACACCTGGACTGGTATGAGGCAGAGCAATACTGCAGCTGGTTGGCACGTGTCAGTAAATTGCCTATTACCTTGCCTACGGAGGCACAATGGGAGTATGCAGCACGCAGCCGAGGCCAATTTTTGATGGTGGCCACGGATGATGGCACCTACAAGGCAACTAATGACCCTGTAACCAGGAATTGGGAGAGCGGCCCCAGGGGGATTAATATTTCCAGTTCGTGGGATCGGGCAGCCTATGCCAAGGAGATGGGATGGAAGACGGGCACCTTTACACCCTTGCCAGTAGATAGGTTTCCTCCTAATCCATTGGGGTTATACGCGATGTCCGATAATGGCCTGGAGTGGGTCAAGGATTGGTACGATCCTGATTATTATAGTTACTCTCCGGTAAAAGATCCGCAAGGGCCTGATGAGCCAGTATTCAAAGGGTTAGCCTCCAATAATAAGCACGCCAAAGTTCTGCGGGGTGTTGCTTATGCTGATCCGACGTGGGGGGGAGGGGTCAATGTTCAGCGAAGCTACATGAATCCGGATGGGTATCGTCAAAGCTTGGGGGTGGATGAAGAGGTTCTTTTCATAACAAATAAAACTGCACGTTGCGTTGTGAATAGTCCGAAGCCCGTTAGTTGAGTGGGGTGGCGACTGGCTCGCCCTCAAAGTGAGTGTTTTTTTGTGAGTGTCTTTTGATTTTTCTTTGTCGATGACGGCTTCACTGTTGCCGTTGGCCAGGAGGTGCTATGAAAGTGTTGTCAGTGATCAAGTATGTATTTTCCACAATCGGTGTCCTGTCGCTGTTAGGCGCAGCCGCCGCCTACAAAAGCTCAAGCGATTTTCTCGATGAAGCCGTGCCTGCGTCAGGTAAGGTTGTGGCATTGGTGAAAAGTAGAAGTAGTGACTCTGTCAGTTTTTATCCGGTCATACAGTTTCTCGACGAAGAGGGCCGCTCTTTCGAGTTCAGGTCCAATGCGGGAAGCAATCCGCCTACCTTTTTAGTCGGCGAAGAAGTCCGGGTGTTGTACGCGGCCGAACATCCTGAAGATGCCAAGGTCGATGCCTTTTTTGCCCTTTGGGGCGTGAGCCTGGTCCTGGCCGTGATCGGAGGCCCCTTCTTATTTATTGGCATGCTTATGGTCACGATCGGTCGGCTGAGAACACGCAAGCACGCCTACTTGCAAAAAAATGGCGTGGCAATCGAAGCGAAGTTTCAGTCCGTCGAGCGCAATTTTCGTCTCTCGGTCAATGGCCGAAACCCTTACCTGATCATGTGCCAGTGGCTCAATCCACAGACTTCGCAAGTACACATGTTCCAAAGCGAGAACATCTGGTTCGATCCTTCCCTCTATATAAAGGACGAATCCATCCGGGTACTCATCGAGCGAAACAACCCCAAGAAATACCATGTCGATATTTCATTCCTTCCCAAGGCCGCGGGTTGATCGCCGTGTCGTGCTCATGGATGTGGAGGCAGTAACGTGACGGTGGACCTGCGTGCCTTACCCGACAAGGTCCAGCTTCCGACGCCCCCGGGCAAGGGGCGCTGGAGCCTGGTGATGCTGCTGATCACCTTGTTGTGCAGCGGCTTGGTGGTGTTGTTCTGGCCTGGCGATCAATCGCGCAATTCGGCCTGGTTCTGGTGCTGCGCGGTGGTTTTTCCCATGCTCTCGGGGGTGCTGGTGTTCGCCTTGCGTCTGCTGGCCTACGAGCGCCAGTACAACTTTGCCCAGGGCTGGAACCAAAGCCACGGGCAGCAGGAACACGCCTTGATCCGCCAGGGCCAGCGTGCCATTGCCGTATTGGCAACGTCGTACTGCTCCCCCGCTGGCAACAACCGCCTGGCCCAGGCCCTGCGTAGCGGCAGCACGCCTTTGCAACCGGTTTATTTACCGCAGCGGTTGACGACCTTGCGCCTGAGCCGGCTGCCTCACCCTATGCAGCAGACCGCGGGGCAATCCGGTGTGCAACGGTTGCAGGGCGTGCTGCAACAGGTAATGCGGGGGTTGGACGAGGACTTGCTGCGGCTCAAGGCTCCGGTACTGGTGCGCATCAGGCACAACCAGCTGTTGACGGACGCCGAGGTGCTGGCGGTGTGGCACTCCTGTGCAAGCGACGACATGGCTGTTGAGCAGGTGATATTCGCAACGCAGGACGACGGCCTGTTCTGGCTGGATACCTGGCTCGACGAGCTCGGGGCGCCCGCACTGTTGTTGTCCATCGAGATCAACTTGTTCGCCGAGCCCGTCGCCGAACAAGCCGAATCGGTTTCAGCGGTGTTGCTCGCGCTCGCTGAGCGGTGTGCCGGGCAGGGGCCAGAACCTTCGGCCTGGATTCATCGCCCCGTATCAATGAGTAGCCAGGCCGGCTCCGTACAGGACGTGCTGTGTTGGGGGCGGATTGAAAACACGACCTCCGAGTTTTTTACTTGGCAGTTGCAGGTGCCCGACGCCTTGCTGAGTGAAATGAACATTGTCATGAGCGGCACCGGCTATCCGCTCGACAGTGAAAAATGCAATCGACTGGACGACTCGTTCGGGTTGCCGGCCAGCGCGGTCGGCAATATCGCCATGATCATCGCCAGCGAGCAGGCAGTGGCTGACAGCCAGCCGCAATTGGTCATGTTGCAGGATGCCACACCGCACTGGTGTGTCGTGCGACCGGCCTGATGATGTGCTGCAAGGAAAAGTGATGAATAAGCAAATCAGTGTCTGGATCCTGGTCTTTTGTCTGTTTGCAGTCGGGGGGCTGCTGATCTGGATCGACAATCCAATCGTTGCATTAGCGGATGAAGTGAGTCGACTGCAATGGACCGCCGGGTTACTGCTGGCGTGTCTGCTTATCTTGCTCCTGGATGGCCTTGGCATAGTCGGGATCAAGAGGCTGGCGGCACTGGAGTTCTTCTCTCGCGTTCAGCAGACATTTTTGCGGCCGCTGCCTGAGCCTGCCAGCAGTGAGCCTGCCAAGGATGCCATCCATCAGCACCTACGCGACCACTACGGCCTTTTCTGGCGCCGCAAAGTCCGCCTGCTGCTGGTCGTCGGCGAACCCGAGCAGATCGCCGCCATCGCCCCCGGCCTGGCCGAGGAAGGGTGGCTCGAAGGCGACAACACCCTGCTGCTGCACGGCGGCAGCCTGCAGGCCGAATTCAGCGCCGACAGCCTCCAGCTGTGGCAGGCACTGAGCCGCTGGTGCGCCCTGGACGGCGTGGTCTGGGCGCTGGACAGCGCCCAGAGCCAGGACGCCACGGCCCTGGCCATCGCTGCCCGGCGCCTGCGCAACCTGGCCAAGGCCCTGCACTGGCACCTGCCGCTGCACCTGTGGCAGGTCTGCGCCAGTACTTGGGAGCAGGCCGGGCGCGCCACCCAGGCGGTGGGTTGCCGCTTGCCGGCGCGCCTCACCTCGGCACAGCTGCAAGAGCAACTGACTCAGCTGCAACAGCCCCTGCGCCAACTGGGCTGGACGCAGGTCAACGGCAACATGGCCCACGACTTTCTCCTGCGCCTGGCCCGCGACCTGCAGGCCGAGAGCATTGGTCGCTGGCAAAAGGCCCTGGCGCCGCTGCTCGGTGAGTTCGCCCGCGGCGTGCCGCTGCGCGGGTTGTGGTTCAGCCTGCCGCTGGCGAAGGTCGCCAGGCATGGGCTCAAGCACCACTGGCCGCAGGACCCGGCCTGGGCCGGGGTACTCGCTGAGCCGGCGCACCCTGGCCGCCGCCTGGGCTGGCCGCTGCCACGCCTCGGCTACGCCCTGGCGCTGGGCCTGGCGGCGCTGTGGGGCGCCGGGATGCTGCTGTCGTTCGCCAGCAACCGCGCGGTCATTCTGCATGTCCAGGACTCGCTGGCGATCCTGGAGCAAACCGCGCCTGCCGGCACTGGACAGGTTCAGGCCCTCCGTGAGCTGGTACGCGAGCTGGACCGCCTGGCCTACCGCCGTCAACACGGCGCGCCCTGGCACCAGCGCTTCGGCCTCGACCAGACCCCGGCGCTGCTCGACAGCCTGTGGCCACGCTATGTCGAGGCCAACCAGCGCCTGCTGCGCGACCCGGCGGTGGCCAGGCTGCAGCGGCAACTGCAGGCCTGGGTCGAACTGCCCGTCGACAGTCCCGCCCGCGCCGAACGCGCCGCCACGGCCTACGACCAGCTCAAGGCCTACCTGATGCTGGCGCAGCCGACCAAGGCCGACGCGGCGTTCCTGGTCAAGACCCTGGGTGCCGAGCAACCGGCGCTGTGGCAGTTCTACGGCGAACAGCTGGCGGCGAACCCGGCCTGGGCCATCGAAGCCGATGCGGCGCTGGTCGCCCAGGTCCGCCAGGCGCTGCTCGGCCAGCTCGGCCAACGCAATGCCGAGGCCAGCCTGTACCAGCAGGTGCTCGACCAGGTCGGCCCGCAGTACCCGGCCCTGGGCCTGGCACAACTGGTCGGCGACACCGAGGCCCAGCGGCTGTTCAGTGCACGCGCCAGCGTGCCGGGGGTGTTCACCCGCCAGGCCTGGGAAGGCCAGGTGCGCGCGGCGATCGAGACCATCGCCAGCGCCCGCCGCGAGCAGATCGACTGGGTGCTCAGCGACAACCCCGGCGACATCGCCGCCACCCTGAGCCCCGAGCAACTGCGCGAACGCCTGACCGCCCGCTACTTCGAGGACTACTCCAACGCCTGGCTGGACTTTCTCAACAGCCTGCGCTGGCAGCCGGCCGCGAGCCTGGCCGAGGTGATCGAGCAGTTGACCCTGATGAGCGATGCGCGCCAGTCGCCGCTGATCGCGCTGATGAACAGCCTGGCCTACCAGGGCCAGGCCGGCAGCCGCGGCCAGGCCCTGGCCGACTCACTGCTGGCGTCGGCGCGCCAGCTGGTCGGCGAGGACAGCTCGGTGCTGATGGAGTCGTTACCCGCCGGCCCCTTGGCGCCCACCTTCGGCCCGTTGCTGAGCCTGCTGGGCAAGGATGCCGAGGTCCGGAACAGCGCCGACAGCCTCAGCCTGCACAGCTTCCTCACCCGGGTGACCAGCGTGCGCCTGAAACTGCAGCAGGTGAGCAACGCCAGCGACCCCCAGGCGATGACCCAGGCCCTGGCGCAGACGGTGTTCCAGGGCAAGGGCGTGGACCTCACCGACACCCGCGACTACGGCAGCCTGATCGCCGCCAGCCTCGGCGCGCAGTGGGGCGGGGTAGGCCAGACGCTGTTCGTCCAGCCCTTGGAGCAGGCCTGGCAGCGGGTGCTGCAGCCGTCGGCGGCGGGCCTCAATCGCCAGTGGCAACGCGCGATCGTCAGCGACTGGCAGGGCGCGTTCACCGGCCGCTACCCGTTCGCCGCCACCGGCAGCGATGCCTCGCTGCCGATGCTCGGGCAGATGATCCGCGCCGACGCCGGGCGTATCGAGCAGTTCCTCCAGCGCGAGCTGGGCGGGGTGCTGCGCAAGGAAGGCAGCCGCTGGCTGGCCGACCCGCGGCACAGCCAGGGGCTGCGCTTCGAGCCGCGGTTTCTGGCGGCGATCAACCAGCTCAGCCAACTGGCCGACGTGCTCTACACCGACGGCGGCATGGGCCTGAGCTTCGAGCTGAGCGGCAAGCCGGTGCGCGATGTGGTGCAGACCCGCTTCGTCCTCGACGGCCAGGCCCACCATTACTTCAACCAGAAGGAAAGCTGGCAGCGCTTCGCCTGGCCGGGCTTGAGCGACCGGCCGGGCACCAGCCTGACCTGGACCAGCGTGGACAGCGGTGAGCGGCTGTTCGGCGACTACCAGGGCACCTGGGGCCTGATCCGCTGGCTGGAGCAGGCCCAGGTGACGCCGCTGGACGATGGCGACAGCCGCTACCGCCTGGTGCTCAAAGCCCCCGACGGCCTGGGCCTGACCTGGCACCTGCGCACCGAGCTGGGGGCCGGGCCGCTGGCGCTGCTCAAGCTGCGTGGCTTCACGCTTCCGCCACGGATCTTCATGGAGGAGGGGGGGGCGGTGCCCGCTTATGCGTACAACGGGAGCCATGAATGAACCTGCAGTCATTGATCGAAACTTGCCTGGGCGACCGGGATCCACTGGCGCTTGCCCGTGACCAGGGGCAACGCTGGGAGGCTTGGTTGCAGCCCATCAGCGAGCATGAGCCCGTGGGGCAGGACCCAGGCTACAACGACGATTTCCAGCGCATGCGCGCGGAGGTCAACAAGCTTTCCGGAGCGGACACCGAGCGGGTCGTGCAACTGGCCCAGCAGTTGCTCAGCCAGACCTGCAAGGACCTGCGGGTGGTCACCTATTACCTCTGGGCGCGTTTGCACAGGGACGGCGAAGCCGGTCTCGCCGATGGGCTCAACCTGCTGGCCGCACTGATCGAGCGTTATCCGGCCACGGTACTGCCGACCCGGCCCAACGGCCGCAAGGCAGCCCTGGAGTGGCTGGCCAGCGCCAAGGTACTCGATTGCCTGTCGCGTTTTCCGCAAGTAGTGAAGGTCGAAGCGCAATGTACGGTCGCGGCACTGGCCTGGCTGGAGCACGGTCTTGCTGCCTGGCCGCAGGACCAGCGCCCGAGCCTGGGCGGACTGTGCAGTGCGCTGTCCATACGCCTGACGCAAAGTGGCGGTGTCGACGCGGTGGTACCGCAGACCAGTGCCAGTCAGGTATCGAGTGTTCACGTCGCCGGCCCGAGTGTCGCGGCCATCCAGTCCGGACGCGACCTGCTGGACGCCGGTCGATTGATGGCCGGCTACCTGCGCGAACAGCCCGAGGGCTGGCTGGCGGCACACCGTTTGATGAAAAGCCTGCGCTGGGACACGGTGCACCAGCCCCCGCCGCAGGATGCCAACGGCATCACCCGTCTGGCACCGCCGCGCAGCGAATACCGGGCGCAACTCAAGCGCTTGTACCTGCAACAGCGCTGGGATGAACTGCTTGTTCAGGTAGAGAAGGTCTTTGCCGAGGGCGTGAACCACTTCTGGCTGGACCTGCAATGGTACCTGCATCAGGCACTGGGCAAGCAACCCGCGCCGGCAGGCAGCTGGGCGGATATCGTCGAACGCGACCTGGGCATGTTCCTCGAGCGCCTGCCAGGCCTGGAGCTGCAGAGCTGGAGCGACGCAAGCCCGTTCGCCGAGCCGACCACCCGCGAGTGGATCACCCAGCAGGTCAGCGCCAATCGCTCCGCGCAGTGGTTGGCTGCGCCGGCGATTGCACCTGCCTCGGCGGACAGCGAAATCCTCGCCCTGGAAGACGAAGCCCTGGCGCAGGCCGACAGCGAAGGGGTCGAGCGGGCGCTGGGCTGGCTCGCCGCGCGCCCCGAGGTGCGCAGCGGACGCCAACGTTGGCTGCTGCGCCTGCTGATGGCGCGGGTCGCCGAGCAATACGGCAAGAGCGAACTTGCCGTCCACCTGCTCGACGACCTTGAGGTCACTGCCCGGCGCCAGGCTATGACCGAGTGGGAGCCAGCGCTTGATTTTGAGGTCAAGGCGCGCCTGCTGAAGCTGCTGCGCCTGAGGTCGCAACGCAACGATGTCGACAAGCCTGCGCTGGCTCGGCGAATGGACGCCCTGCTGGCCGGACTGGTAGCCATCGACCCTGTACGCGCCGCCGTGCTGTGCGGCTAAACCCGAGTGACCAGGATTTTCACTGTGAACACCGACAATCTGACCCTGCGCTATTTCGATGCCGAGATGCGCTATCTGCGCGAGGCGGGCAAGGAGTTTGCTCAAGCCTTCCCTGACCGTGCCGCCCAACTGAACCTGGATCGCCCCGGGGCGGACGACCCTTATGTCGAGCGCTTGTTCGAGGGTTTTGCCTTTCTGATGGGACGGCTGCGCGAGAAACTCGACGACGACCTGCCGGAGTTGACCGAAGGCCTGGTCAGCCTGCTGTGGCCCCATTACCTGCGCACCATCCCGTCGCTGGCGATCATCGAGTTGCAACCGGAGCTGGCGCAGATGAAGTGCGATATGGTGATTGCCAAGGGCTTCGAGGTGTTGTCGCATCCCATCGGGCCGCGCCAGACCCGTTGTCGTTACACCACCACCCAGGACCTGAAGCTGCAGCCCCTGGCGCTGGAGTCGGTGCGACTTGACCACGAGCCCGATGGACGTTCGTTACTGCGCTTGCGCTTTGCCTGCGGGCCGTTGAGTGACTGGAGCCAGGTCGACCTCAGCGCCCTGACGCTTTACCTCAACGCCGACGCCGCGCTGGCCAGTGCGTTGCACCAGGCGCTGACGTTGAACACGCAGACGATATACCTGAGGCTGCCTGGGCAAGACGGTCGCCGCGCACTGCACGCACGCTTCGTGCCCAAGGGTTTTGCCGACGAGGACCGACTGTGGCCCAAGGGCGACAGCGCCTTCAGTGGCTACCAACTACTGCTGGAGTACTTCACCTTTCGCGAGAAGTTCATGTTCGTGAGCCTGTGCGGGCTGGAGCAGATGACGCCCGAGGCAGGTACCCCCTGGTTCGAGCTCGAGGTGGTGTTCGACACGGCATGGCCCCATGGGTTTGTACCCGGTACCGAACACCTTCGCCTGCATGCCGTGCCGGTGATCAATCTGTTCCCCCTGGAAGCCGACCCGCTGAGCACCGACCCATTGCAGAGCGATTACCTGCTCCGGCCGATGCGCCTGCAGGACGGCCATACCGAGATCTACTCGGTGGACCAGGTCACCGCCTCGGAAGATGAGGTGCGCCACGAATACGTGCCCTTTACCAGTTTTCGCCACAAGGGCGGCATGCTGCGTGACCAGGCGCCGGAGCGTTACTTCCATACGCGCCTGCGCCGGGGTGCCAATGGTTTGCACGATACCTGGTTGATCCTGGGCGGGGAGGGCTTCGACAAGCAGGCGCTGGCGGGCAAGGGCGAGAAGTTGTCATTGTGCTTGACCGGCACCAATGGCCAGCTACCGCGCAAGGCGCTGCAAAGCACCTTGCTGGAGACCCAGGTGCACACCAGCCAGGTCAATCTGCGGGTGCGCAACCTCTGTGCGCCGACCTTGCCCTGTTATCCACCCAGCCGGGATCGCTTTCACTGGCGGGTGCTCAGTCACCTGGGCTCGAACTTCCTGCCCATGCTCGATAACGCCGAAGTGCTACGCGGCACCCTGGCGCTGTACGACTGGAAGGGCAGTGAACTCAACCGTCGGCGCCTGGAGGCCATCGTCGAGGTCAAGCATCACCTGATCCAGCGTTTCGAAAAAGGCTTCCTGCTGCGCGGGGTGGACATCGAGGTCACCCTGGATGCCAATGGCTTCTGCGGTGAGGGTGACATCAGTCTGTTTGGCGAGATGCTCAATCGCTTCTTCGCCCTGTACGCCGATATCCATCTGTTCAATCAGCTCACCCTGATCCTGCAACCGACCGGCAAGTGCCTGCAATGGCGTGAGAATCACAGCCAGCGAGTGCCCGGATGAAGGTCGACGACGTATTGCAAGCGCTGCGAGGGCGGGTGAGCGAAGCCAATCTGTTTCGCTTTTGCCAGTTGCTGGAGCAAATGATGCCCGACCATTCACCCCTGGGCAGCAGCACACACCCGGCTGATGATCCGGTGCGCTTTCGGCCTCACCCTGGCATGGGGTTTCCGGCTGGCGAGCTGAAGGCCATTGAAATGGGCCGGCATCCGGCCACGGTACGGACCCGTTTGCTTGGGCTGTATGGGGTCGATTCACCCTTGCCGACGGCCTACCTGGACGACATTGCCCAACGTCGGGAGGGGCACCAGGCGCTCGAAGCCTTTCTGGATATATTCAATCACAGGATCTTTACCCAGTTTTACCGCATCTGGCGCAAGTACTCGTATCCCGCCACGTTCCAGGCAGGCGGCGGCGATGCGACTTCCCAGTGCCTGCTGGGGCTTGTCGGTCTGGGCATTCCAGGGACCGGCGAGCGGATCGCCACGCCAATGTCACGCTTTCTGGCATTGCTCGGCGTTATGCGGCTACCGACGCGCAATGCCGAAGGTATCGCGGCCCTGGTCAAACTCTTGGCCCCCAAAACCCGGACCGTAGTCACCGCGCACTGGCCACGAAAAATCATCCTGGCGCAGCCGGCCGGTCTGTCCCGCCGCCATCCGACCGGCCTGGCGCAACGTGTCCCGTTAGGGCGGGTCGGCCATGACGCCAACAGTGAGCTGCACCTGGAGCTGTTCACCGAGGATCAGGAGGAAGCGCGCGGTTGGTTGCCCGCAGGCGCATTGCACAGCGACCTGCTGGTGTTGCTTCGGGTGTACCTGGGGTGGCGTTGTACCGCCAGGCTGCAATTGTCGCTCCCGGTGCACAGCCTTCCACCCGCTGTGTTGGGGCAGGCCCCGGTGCTGTTGGGCATGACCGCTGTGCTGGGGTTGGGAAATGCCCCCAGGCAGGCGGCTCGGCGCGACACCCTCACCATCAACCTCGGCCGTTACAGCGGCCTGCAGAGCAACCCTCGGATCAGGGAGATACATCATGTGGCGTACGGTTTCTAATGCAGTGTGGCTGGTCGCGCTGGCGGCATTGCTCGGCGGCTGCGGTCTGACCCAGACCCTGACCGACAGCAGCACATCCACAGCCCGGGCCATTTTCTACACACAGGTCAAAACGCTTCATCTGGATTTCAGTGGGCGGGCAGCCACGAACAGGGACGTGACGGATATGAGCGACCTGTCAGTGCCGACCATGGTGCGTATCTATCAATTGCGCGAGCGCAAGGCCATGGAGCGGGCGACCTACGACGACCTGTTGCACAGTGGCAACAGGGTGCTGGGCGCCGACCTGCTGGATGAACGGGCCGTGGTGGTCAAACCCGGTGAAGGTGCTCAGATGAGCATACCCCTGGATTCGGGCGCAGCGTTCGTCACGGTGGTAGCGTTGTTTCGAACGCCCGACTCAGACCAGGACACCTGGCGCCTGACCCTGAGCCGCAACGACCTCGATCCGGACCGGCCGCGAGTGATCGAGCTGAGCGAGGATCGCCTGGCCCTACGCCCCAGGAATAGGGAGCAGACGAAGTGAATCCATCGCTTTATGAAGTGCTCCTGCAAAATTTCGACGGTGAACTGGCGCTCGATCAGGTCGCCGAAGAGGACCAATTGACCTTGTCGGTGCTGGATAATCTGCAACGCATCCTCAACAGCCGCGCCGGCACGCTCAGCCACCTGCCGGACTACGGTCTGCCTGACATGGGCATGGTCCTGCAGGGGCTTCCCGCCACGGCGCACCGGCTGATGCACACCCTGGTCGATACCCTGCTCAGGTACGAGCCACGCCTGGCAGCGGTGAGTGTTGACCTGCTGGCGCAAGCACAGCCTGGCCACCTTGAATATCGCCTCGATGTGCAACTCACAGGCGGTGAGCGAATGTCGTTTGCTACGACGCTGGCACCCGAGGGCAATGTACTGGTGCGTCACCTGAAGCGACAGCAGTACTTGTCGAAGTCGTGAACCTGAAAGGGAAGTGGGCTGGATGACGGCACTATTTGAGATGCATCTTCGAATCGGCGGCGATCCCGGCGGTTACAGGGAGTTCACCCTGTTGCGTAGCGAACTTGCCAAACTGGGCCACCCGGCCTGCCCGGACGTCGACTGGCTGCGGGTGGAGCAACTGTGCCTGGCATTGTTCGACAAGAATGGGGCGGAGTTGCAGACAGCCGCTGCATTCGTGTTGGCGCGAAGCCAACGCCATGGCCTGGAGGGCATGACCGAGGGCGTGGCCCTGCTGGAAACGCTTGGCAACGAGTGGGCGCGGCTATGGCCGTCGAGATCGGCGGATCGCCTGGACATCCTGTTCTGGCTGTTCGCGCAAATGCAGTCACTGGTGCGTACCCTGGATCTGAAGCCGGACAGTCTGCCTGCACTCATGGGACTGGGCAGCGCACTTGAGTACCTGGGCACGCTGCTGGAGCGCCAGGTGCGAACCCCGATGCTTTCGTTGCAGACGTTGCGTCAACAGGTCGCAATTCTTGTGCAGCGCCTTGAGTTGTCGCACAGCCCCACGGCGACAGTGCTGGCGTCGGTCAGGGGAGAAGCATCGACACCCGTGACGCCGATCATGGTCGTTACGCCCCCGCGTACTGCCGACTTGCCGATGTTTCGCCTTGCAAGCCGACGAAGGCCCTGGGGTTTGTGGTTGCTTGCAGTGGCCAGCTGTCTGGCCCTGGCTGGTTGGGCGGGCTGGCAGTACCTGCTGAGCGGCCAGGACCGCGTACGGGGGGTGCCTGAGCCCGTGCGCTTGAGCAGCCTGCGCCTGTTCGATGCCGGCAGTGCCGAGTTCAAGGCCGGGTCCACCAAGGCGCTGGTCAATGCCCTGGCCGACATCAAGTTTCAGCCAGGCCGGATGATCGTTATCTCCGGACACACCGATGCCAGCGGAGCCCCGGACAAGAACCTCCGACTGTCGCAGGACCGGGCCCTGGCAGTACGCGAGTGGATACAGCGCATGGGCGACATTCCCGACAGTTGTTTTGTAGTGCAGGGCTTGGCCGCCAGTCAGCCGATTGCCAGCAACGAGAGTGAGCAGGGGCGGTCGGTCAACCGTCGGGTCGACATACAATTGCTACCGGTGCCGGGGGCTTGCGGCTAGTCGACGAACACCCGCGAAAACCCGTGCGTTTCGCCAAAGCTTGAGTACAATCATCGGCTTTTCCCCGGGCCCTGTCTGTGCCCGGTTCCTGGGTTGTGGAAGGCCTTCATGCTAATCGGTAGTTACTCCTCTTCGCTGGTGTTGATTTCACTGTGCGTGGCCATCCTTGCCTCCTATACCGCGCTCGACCTGACCGGACGCATCGCCACCGCCAAGGGCCGGGCGGTGTACCTGTGGATCGGCGGTGGCGCGCTGGCCATGGGCTTTGGCATCTGGTCGATGCACTTTATCGGCATGCTCGCCTTCAGCCTGCCGATCCCCCTGGGCTATGACCTGGGCCTGACCTTGTTGTCGCTGCTGATCGCCGGCCTGTCGTCGGGGTTTGCCCTGTGGCTGGTGAGCCAGCCGAGCCTGCCCTGGACGCAACTGGGCCTGGGGGCGCTGATCATGGGCGCTGGCATCAGCAGCATGCATTACACCGGCATGGCCGCGCTGTTGATGACGCCGGGCATCGACTACGACCCGACCTTGTTCGGCCTGTCGCTGGTGATCGCCGTGGGCGCTTCGGCGGCGGCCTTGTGGATCGCCTTCCGGCTGCGCCAGCAGACCCTCTATGTCCGCCAGATCCGCGGTGCGGCGGCGGTGGTGATGGGTTTTGCGATTGTCGGCATGCACTACACCGGCATGGCGGCGGCGAACTTTCCCGAAGGCAGCTTCTGCGGCGCATTGGTCAATGGCCTGAGCGGCAACGGCCTGGATTACCTGGTGCTGATCACCACCCTGGCGGTGCTGGCGGTGGCGCTGCTGACCTCGGTGCTCGATGCCCGCCTGGAAGCGCGCACCGCCGAGCTTGCCCGCTCGCTGACCCTGGCCAACCAGGAGCTGACCCAGTTGGCCCTGCACGACACCCTGACCGGCTTGCCCAACCGTACGCTGCTGGCCGACCGTATCGACCAGGCCATCGCCAAGGTCACGGCGCAGGGCGGCTGTTTTGCGCTGATGTTCATCGATCTGGATGGCTTCAAGCCGGTCAACGATGCCTTCGGCCACCATATGGGCGACCTGCTGCTCAAGGAGGTCGCCCAGCGCCTGCGCGGCCACCTGCACAACCAGGACACCCTGGCGCGTATCGGCGGCGATGAGTTCGTGCTGCTGGTGGAGTTGCAGGATGCCGACGATGCGGTGAGCGTCGCGGCCAAGCAGGTCAATCTGATTTCCCGGACTTTCCGCGTGGCCGAGCAGAACCTGCAGATTTCCGCGAGCATCGGTATCGTGCTCTACCCAGGCAACGGCCAGGACCAGCACGAGTTGCTGCGCAATGCCGATGCGGCGATGTACCACGCCAAGAGCGCCGGCAAGAACGGCTACAGCTTCTTCGATGTGTCGATGAACAGCAACGCGCGCCTGCAACTGCAACTGCTGCAAGACTTGCGCACCGCGCTGGACCAGCGCCAGTTCCGCTTGTTCTACCAGCCCAAGTTCGACGCCCGGCATTGCCAGCCCATCGGCGCCGAGGCGCTGCTGCGCTGGGAGCACCCGCAGCATGGTCTGCTGCTGCCGGATCGCTTTATCGTGCTGGCGGAAAAGACCGGGTTGATCATCCCCATCGGCGAGTGGGTGCTGGACGAAGCCTGCCGGCAGATGCGTGCCTGGATCGACCAGGGCTACAGCGACTGGCGCATGGCGGTCAATCTCTCGGCCATCCAGTTCTGCCATGCCGGGCTGGTCGACAGCGTCGCCCGGGTGTTGGCTCGTCACCAGTTGCCGGCCAACAGCCTGACCCTGGAGATCACCGAAACCACGGCCATGCACGATGCCGATGCCAGCCTCGAGGTCTTGCAGAAGCTCTCGGACATGGGCGTCGACCTGTCCATCGACGATTTCGGCACCGGCTATTCGAGCCTGATGTACCTCAAGCGCCTGCCGGCCAACGAGCTGAAGATCGACCGTGGTTTTGTCCGCGACCTGGAGCAGGACAGCGATGACGCGGCGATCGTCTCGGCCATCGTCGCCCTGGGCCAGGCGCTGGGCTTGCGGATTGTCGCCGAAGGGGTGGAAACCGACCGTCAGCAGAACTTCCTCACGCGCCTGGGTTGCGATTCGTTGCAGGGGTATCTGCTCGGTCAGCCGATGCCGGCCGAGCGCTTCATCGTCGATATCGAGCGGGCCCGCGAAAGCCTGGCGGTGGACTGAAACCTTCAGCCTGCGGCGCGCAGGTGGCAGGACGGCTCGAACGCCTCGAGTTCCGCCTCGACCGCTTCGATGATGCGTTCGACATCGGCGGCGGGCATGAGCGTGGCGCAGGGGATGCCGGCGACGGCCAGCAGGGTTTCACCGGTGGCCCGGTCGAACAGGCGCGCGATCATGCTGCGCGGCGCGTCCATGCTGGCCTCGAACCCCAGCGGATGAAAGTGCCAGCGCATCATCTGGCAGGCGCTGGGAAATGTCAGTTTGTTCATGCCAGCCTCCTTGTAGGGTGAACAACAGGTGGGCGGATCGAGGTGCGCAACAGGTCCCCGGGGACCCTGGAGAGCCCCCTAACCATAGCACCGCTGACACCAGTGTCTGCCCGTGATGATGACGGTTTGTCGATTCCTTGAAGCAGGGCCTGGTGCTGTGCGGCAACCTCATGGCCAACGCTGGAAAACGGCAAACGTTTGCCGGCAATATTTCACCGCGGCGGCGCTGGGCGTTCTGCTATTTTTACCGGCAGTCGGCTAGGATGCCCGCCTGGGTAACTTTCAGACCAATGGCGCCCAGGCTCAGTCAAGGAGACCGTCATGCGTTATTCCGCGCTCACCCAACGTATCGCCGGTGACGGCGCCGCTGCCTGGGATATTCACTACCGCGCCGTCGAGTTGCAGGATCAGGGGCGGGAGATCTTCCTGCTGTCGATCGGCGACCCGGACTTCGACACGCCGAAGGTTATTGTCGACGCCGCCATCGACAGCCTGCACGCCGGCCGTACCCACTACGCCGATATCCGCGGCAGCCTGGGCCTGCGCCGGGCCATTGCCCGCCACCACACTCGTCACAGCGGCCAGCCGGTCGACCCGCAGGAGGTGGTGGTGCTGGCCGGGGCGCAGTGCGCCTTGTATGGCGTGGCCCAGTGCCTGTTCGACCCCGGTGACGAGGTGATCGTCGCCGAGCCCATGTACGTCACCTACGAGGCGGTGTTCGGCGCCTGTGGTGCGCGGGTAGTGCCGGTGGCGGTCAAGCCCGAGCAGGGCTTTCGCGTCGACCCGGCGGATGTGGCGGCGCTGGTGACGCCACGCACCCGGGCGCTGCTGTTCAACAGCCCGCACAATCCCACTGGCGCCAGCTTGCCCAGGTCCACCTGGGAGCGCTTGGCGCGGCTGTGCATCGAGCATGACCTGTGGCTGATCAGCGATGAGGTCTACAGTGAGCTGCTGTATGAAGGCGAGCATTTCAGCCCGGCCAGCCTGCCGGGCATGGCCGAACGCACGGCGACCATCAACAGTTTGTCCAAGTCCCACGCCATGTCGGGCTGGCGGGTTGGCTGGGTGATCGGCCCGCAGGCGCTGGGCGATCACTTGAGCAACCTGGCCTTGTGCATGCTCTACGGCCTGCCGGACTTCGTCCAGGACGCCGCCCAGCTGGCACTGGAGCAGGACCTGCCAGAGGTGCGGCAGATGCGCCAGACCTACCGCGAACGCCGCGACCGGGTCTGCGCAAGCCTGGCCCATTGCCCGGGCGTGCGCGTGCACAAGCCCGATGGCGGCATGTTCGTGATGATCGATATCCGCGAGACCGGCCTGGGTGCCCAGGCGTTTGCCGAGCGCCTGCTGGAGGAGCACGGCGTGTCGGTGCTGGCCGGCGATGCCTTCGGCCCCAGTGCGGCCGGGCACCTGCGCTTTGGCCTGGTGCTCGACAGCGAGCGCCTGGTCGAGGCCTGCCGACGCATCGCCCGGTGTGCCATGCAGGTGCTCGAAGGCCAGACTTCAGTTGATCAGGGTTGCGGCCAGGTTGATGGTAAAGCCCAGAATCGCGGTATTGAAGATAAAGCCTACCAGTGAGTGGGCCAGCACCACCCGGCGCATCTCGCGTCCGGCGACGCCCACGTCCGAGGTCTGTACCGCCACGCTCAAGGTGAACGAGAAGTAGTGAAAGTCCCAGTAGTCGGGGTGACGTTCACCGTCGGTAAAACGCAGCAGCGGCGTATGTTCCCGGGCGGTGTAGAACAGGTGGGCGTAGTGCAGGCTGAAAATGGTGCCGATCAGCAACCAGGAGCCGGCGACGGTGAACCCGGTATAGGCATAGCGCAACGGCCCCGCGCCGTCGCCCACCAGTTGCAGGATCACCGCGGCCAGGCTGGCGATCGCCGCGACGCTGACGGTGAACAACACCAGGCCGGCGTTTTCATCCTCGATACTGGCCACCTGGCTGACCTTTTGCGCGCTGGCGCCCACGGTCAGCCACAGGATCAGCAGCAGGTACAGCCACACGCCGACATTCCAGCCGATCAGCACGTGTTCGACCCAGTCGCTGGCCGGCACCAGCCAGCCGGCCAGCAGGCCGGTGAGGGTGGCGACGGTCAGGCGCGGGTGGCTGCGGGTCAATCGATGAAAAGCCATGGTGCCTCAAGGCCGGGGGTCCTTGTGCAACTTTAGCCTCCAGCCAGCGGCTGACCAGCCAAAAGGGGTGGCCATGATTTTGCCCTCAATCGATTCCAGTGGGGGTGATGAGGTACCATCACGCCCTGTGCCAGGCAAAAATGGCTTGCCAATCAAGGATCTGGTCATGATGCGGGTCACAATGACCTGCTGTGGTCCGAGTCAGAATGAAAGGATGCAGTCATTCTGACCTCAGTTCAGCTCTACAGGATTCCCGGTTTGTCCGATTCACTGCAAAACCCCTTGTTGCAATACCTCGCCCGCCTGGCGCCTTCCAGCCAGCTGACCATGAAGTACATCCTCCAGGACGCCGCCGACCGCCTGGGGTTCGAGGATTGCGACATTGCCGAGGTGCCCTGGCACCAACTCGAACCCGGGCACGTCACTGCGCTGGTGGCGGCCTTGCGGGCCGATGGCTATGCGCCGAACACCTCGTCGCTGTACGTCAATGCCGTACGCGGGGTCATGAATGAAGCCTGGCGCCTGGGCCTGGTCAGCCAGGACCAGCTGTTGCGCATCCGCACGGTCAAGCCGGCCCAGGGCACGCGCCTGCCCAGTGGCCGCAACCTCAAGCGCAGCCTGATTCGCGAACTGATGGATGCCTGCGCCGCCGACCCCCGGCCCCAGGGCCTGCGTGACGCGGCGGTGATCGCCTTGCTGTATGGCACCGGCATGCGCAAGTCCGAGTCGGTCAACCTGAGCCTGGCCCAGGTCGACTTCAGCGAGCGCAGCCTGCAGGTAGTGGGCAAGGGCAACAAGCAGTTGATCAAGTACGCGCCGACCTGGGCCTTCGACAAGCTCAATGCCTGGCTGGCGTTTCGGCGCGAACAGTTGCCCGAGGGCCAGGCTGACGACGACTTCCTGTTCAATCGCATCCGCCGTGGCAGCCATATCACCCGCGAGCGCATCACCAAGCATGCGATCTACTACATTGCCCGCCAGCGGGGGACCCAGGTTGGGGTGAAGATCATGCCCCATGACTTTCGCCGGTCCTTCATTACCCGGGTGATCGAAGAGCATGACCTGTCGATTGCCCAGAAGCTGGCGCATCACACCAACATCCAGACCACGGCCAACTACGACATGCGCGACGACAACGAACGGCGCCGGGCGGTGGATCGCTACGACTACTGACTGTCGCGGCCGTTGCACGGCCGATCGCAGCCTGGCGGCAGCTCCCACAAGTGCCCGGCAATCACTGAACTGCCCCCAAAAGGTTGGATGGGTGTTCTCACTGTGGGAGCTGGCGAAGCCTGCGATCAGCTGGCATCCAGGCCCATCTGCCAGAAGTCGGCCTCCAGGCGCGAGGCCTGGGCGAACACCTTGACCAGTTCCTCGAAGCGCTGTTCGGTCATGGTCCGTGCCGCCAGCGCGTCCAGATGCGCCCGCGCGGCGGTGGCCACGCCCTGGTAGCCGCTGCCGGCATACTCGGCGATCCACTCGCGGTAAGGGTGATCGGCAAGGGCTTCGACGCCGTCGGGACTCAGGTTGCGGCCGATTTCGGCGTAGCCGATCACGCAGGGCGCCAGGGCCACGTGCAGGTCGAGCAGGTCACCGGCGGCGCCGCAGTCGAGCACGAAGCGGGTGTAGGCGACGGTGGCCTGGTGTTCCGGGGTGGCGGCCAGGTCGTCGGCGCAGAGGCCCCAGCGCTCGCACAGGCGCACATGCAGCGCGGTCTCGTCGAGGATCGCCGCCAACCCTGCCTGGGCGGCGCGGATGTCGTCCAGGGTGCGGCTCTTGTAGGCAGCCAGCGCCCAGGAACGGGCGAACTGGATCAGGAACAGGTAGTCCTGTACCAGGTACTTGCGAAAGGCCGGCTGGGCCAGGGTGCCGGCGCCCATCTGGCGCACGAAGGCGTGGTCGACGTAGCTGTTCCAGTCGGCGCTGGCGGCCTGCTTGAGGCGCTCGAAAATATCCATGGGTGATCCTCAGATGTCGTAGGCGGCGTCGAAGAACGCCTGTTCCAGCGCCACGGCGCGCAGGAAGAAGTCGGTGCTGATCTGCTGTTCGCTCGGCCCGACCCGGTCCAGTTCCGCCCGCAGGAAGGCGACGAAGGCCTGGAAGTCCGGGTTGTCGTGCAGGGTGATCCACTCGGCATGCTCGAAGCGCGGCGGCAGTGGCCGGGTCGCGCGCAGGGCCCAGTCCAGGTACAGCCCTTCGGCGACGTTGAGCACCGCCAGTGCCGCCGCGTAGGAACGGCTGGCCGCCGCTTCGCGCATCAGCGCCTTGAAGCCGGCGGTGGGCGCCGAGTCGGGGGCGTCGCGACGTTGCGCGTCACTGACCCCAAGGGCCTCAAAGGCGCGCAGGAAATAGGTGTTCTCTTCACCCGAAATCACCCCGGTGAAGCGGCCCAGGCGAATGCGTGCCTCGAAGGTGTCGGCCGTGGCGATGGCGGCGCCGAGCAGGGTCAGGAAGGCATCGATGAAGCGGTGGTCCTGGATCAGGTAGTTGATCATCACGGCATCATTCACGGTGCCGGCCATCAGTTCGTTGACGAAGCGATGCTCGATGGAGCGGGTCCAGCCCGGTTCGCTCAGCAGGCGAAGGGTATCGGTGAAGCGTTCGGTCATCCAGCTGTCCTCGGCGGAAGGTGACAGCGAGACCGCGAGCGGCAGGCGAGGGCGGCCTCGCAATGAGACCGGCCGATTGTATACAGCAAGTGCGAATGATTGTCACGCCAGCCGCTAGTGGATGCTCGACGCCAGCTCGAAGATCGGCATGTACATCAGGATCACGATAAAGCCGATCAACAGGCCGATGAAGGTCATCAACAGGGGTTCGAACAGGCGCACGAACCATTCGATCCAGCGGCTGATCTCTTCGTCGTAGAAGTCGGCGCTGCGCTCCATCATCTGCCCCAGGTTGCCCGACTGCTCGCCAGCGCGCAGCAGGCGCAGCGACACCGGGGTCACCAGGTGCCCGGCTTCCAGGGCCGCCGACAGCGACAGGCCTTCACGCACCCGCTCGCAGGCCAGCTCCAGGCGCTGGCTGGCCGCAGCCCCCAGCAGGCCACGGGCCATGCCCATGGCGGTCAGGATGGGAATACCGCCTTGCAGGAGGATCCCCAGGGAGCGATAGAAGCGTGCCAGTTCGTACATCACCAGGCGCCGGTGCAAGGCCGGCAGGCGTTCGAGCTGGCGGTTCAGCCAGCGCCGCACCCGCGGATCGCGGCGCAGTAGGAACAGCCCGGCCAGGGTGCCGGCAACGCCCATGGCCAGGGGCGCCTGATGGGCATGCAGGAACATCCCGGCCTGCATCAACAGCCGCGACAACCACGGCAACTCGGTGCCCAGCCCTTCGAACACCAGGCTGAAGCGCGGCACCACATAGCCCAGCAGGAACAGCACCACGCCACCGCCCACCAACAGCAGCAGGAACGGGTAGATCGAGGCACTGATGATTTTCTGCCGTACTTCGTCCATGCGCTGGCGGTAGCTGACATAGCGCCCCAGGGCATCGCCCAGGGCGCCGGTCTTCTCGCTCGATTGCACCAGGGCGACGTACAGCGGCGGGAACACACTGGGCAACTGGGCCAGCGACTGGGAGAAGGACTTGCCTTCATACAGCAGCCGTACCAGTTCACCCAGGGTCTTGCGTGCCTGCGCCGCCGACTCCTTTTCGGCCAGGCTTTCCAGGGCGTCGATCAGCGGCAGGCCGGCGTTGAGCAGGGTGGTCAACTCCTGGCTGAACAGCACCAGGTCGAAGGTTTCGCCACGGCGCCAACGCAAGCGGGCGAAGCGTTCGCAGTTGCGCACGCTGACCACCCGCAAGCCTTG
Organism: Pseudomonas sp. BJa5; assembly: GCF_030272875.2. NCBI lineage: Bacteria > Pseudomonadati > Pseudomonadota > Gammaproteobacteria > Pseudomonadales > Pseudomonadaceae > Pseudomonas > Pseudomonas sp. BJa5. The sequence goes on along the minus strand of NZ_JALRNG020000037.1, from coordinate 44,722 downwards.
CTGCTCGGCTTGCTGCCGGGCCTGCCCGGCGTCCTGGGCGTCCAGCGTCAGCAGGACCACCCCGGTTTTCCCCAGTGCCTTGAGCTCGAAGCGCATGTGCCATTCCTCCGCTTACTGCCAACTGGTGACCTCGGCGTTCTCGCCTTCGCCGCCGGGCTGGCCGTCCTTGCCCATGGAGAGCAGGTCGTACTCGCCGTTTTCGCCAGGCTGGCGATAGATGTAGTTACGTCCCCACGGATCCTGGGGCACCTTTTTCTGCAGGTAGGGCCCCGACCAGCGGGTCTCGTCGCTGGGGGCGATGACCAGTGCCTGCAAGCCTTGCTCGGAACTGGGGTAATGCCCCACCTCCAGCCGGTACAGGTCAAGGGCCTTGCCCAGGCCTTCGATTTGCGCCCGGGCCACCTTGGCCTCCGAGCGCCCCAACTGGCTGAAGTACTTGGGTGCGACGATCCCCGCGAGCAGACCCAGCACCACCAGCACCACCAGCAGTTCGAGCAGGGTGAATCCCTGTTGTGCGCGTTTCTTGTCGTTCATGCCAAAGGCCCTCCTTCGTGCGCCTGCAAGGCCTTATGCAATTGTTGTGCGCGTCTGCCCCGAGCCTTTGCGCCACGGGCATGGCAAGGCGGCACAGTGCTTGCGTCAGTAGGTCTGCGCCTCGGTGATCGGGGCATATGCCCCACTTTTCGGGGGACGCAACGGGGAGGGCGGTACGATGCGCTGGCTCACTGCGGGAATTTTCTTCTGGCTGGCCTGGACCCAACCGGTCCACGCGGATTTCTACATCTCGATCAAGGCCGATGGCAGCTACGTGCTGACCAACGTCCACCGACCCGGGCGCCACTATGAGCGGGTCATTACTGAACAAGCGGGCGCAAGCCTGGCCGGCACTGGCGAGGCACAGTTGATCACCGGCCTGCCGTACGCCGAACTGGTGGCGGCAGCAGCCAAGGCCAACGACCTGCCGCCAGCGCTGCTGCATGCGGTGATCCACGCCGAGTCGCGCTACAACCCCAATGCCCGCTCACCCAGCGGCGCCGTCGGGCTGATGCAGCTGATGCCGGGCACCGCCCGGGAGATGGGGGTCAAGAATGTCCTGGACCCGCGCGCCAACGTGCAGGGCGGGGCGCGCTACCTCAAACGCATGCTGACCCTGTTCGACAACGACATCACTCTCGCCGTGGCGGCCTATAACGCCGGCCCCGATGCGGTGATGCGTCGTGGGCGGATCGTTCCGCCCTATGCCGAGACCCAGCGTTATGTGCCCAAGGTGTTGCGCCAGTACCGGCGCTTGCAGGGGCTGGCGATGGATGCGCCGTTGTAATTCTTGTGGGAGCGGGCTTGCCCCGCGATTGCGGTCCGTCACTCACATCGCATCGCGGGGCAAGCCCGCTCCCACCTACCCCCAAATGCTGGGGAATTGCGGGGAATGCCCCCCAATTGAGATTCAATTCGAAATGCAAGGTATTGATAAATAACAATAAAAGCTTCTGGCACGGCACTTGCTCCTGCCTCCCCAGAGAACTCAGGCACCAGCGGAGGTGCACTATGATCCCGATAAAAGGCTCCGTCCTTAGTTCATTGTTGCTCACCGCCGCCCTGGGCTGGCAGGTGGACAGTGAGGCTGCCATCAGCTGCAATCGCACGCTGGTCGCCAACGTCGTCGCCCTCGATCAACCGCTGATGTTCAACCGCCTGGGTGCGCAGAACGCCAACGGCATGATGTTCGCCCTGGCCCGCGATGTGGTAGACGAGCATCAGGTGTCCCTGGCCCATGGCGGGGCGGCGGTGCCGGGCAAGGTCAGCCTGCGCCCGGACAAGCGCCCGCGGCCGATCGTGCTGCGGGTTGCCGCCGGTGACTGCCTGACCGTCAACCTGCAGAACCTGCTGGCCTACCAGGCCAACCCGAACAAGCACGGCATCGATCACGAAGAAGAAAACGAAGGCGAGGAGAACGAAGCCGAGGAGAACGAAGGTGCTGAAGCGATCGAGCCGGAAGACGGAGAAAATTTCGTCGCCGACGAACAGGTCACCGACCGTCACGTGGGCTTCCAGGTCAACGGCATGCAGGCGGTCAACAGCATCGGTGACATCGCCGCCAACACCGGCCGCAACGGCAACTTCCTGATCGCCCCCGGTTCCACCCGTTCCTATACCTTGTACGCCGAACGCGAAGGCGCCTTCGCCGCCACCAGCAAGGGCGCGACTTTCGGCGGTGAAGGCACCGCCGGCAACGTCTCCAACGGCCTGTTCGGGCAGGTCGTGGTGCTGCCGAAGAACGCCCGCACCTACCGCAATACCCTGACCGAAGAAGAAATGCGCCTGGCCACCACCGGCCGCGCCCCCACCGGCCAGCCCATTGTCGATTACGAGGCCCGCTATCCGCAGCGCGAGCCCTGGATCCGTGAAGGCAAGGCCGGCTCGCCCATCGTCGCGATGATCGATGGCAACGAAATCATCTCCAGCGAAAGCGATGCCGTGGTCATGGGCCCCAACACCGATGGCAGCTTCCCGCCGTCGACCTATCCGCTGGAAAGTGTCGGCAAGCGCAACCCGGCGATCCCCAACCGGCTCGAGCCGTTCCGTGACTTCGCCGCGCAGTTCACCGACGAAGCGGCCGCCACCCAGGCGTTCCCCGGTTACTGGGCAGACCCGGTGATGGGGCATGTGCTGGAGCCAACCCGTGACACCTTCATGATCAACTACGGCTCCGGTGGCATGGGCGCGGAAGTGGTGGCCAACCGTCTGGGCGTAGGGCCGATGCATGACTGCCTGTCGTGCGCCTATGAAGAGTTCTTCCTGAGCGCGCACACCGTCGGCGATGTGGCCATGCTGGTGGACGTGCCGGCCAACGTTGGCCTTGAGAACATCCGCCCGGGGCAGACCCCGAACGCCGACCAGGTCGGGGTCAAGGCCACCATGGCGCTGTATCCGTCGGAACCGTCCAACGTCAACCACAGCTATATCGGTGACTTCGTCAAGTTCCGCAACACCCACAACGGTCACGAGCAGCACATCTTCCACCTGCACGGGCACCAGTGGCTGTTCAACCCCAACGACGACAACTCCGACTATGTCGACGCCCAGGGCATTGGCGCAGGCGCCGGCTACACCTATGAAATCGCCAACGGCGGTTCGGGCAACCGCAACCGGGTAGCGGGCGATGCCATCTATCACTGCCACTTCTATCCGCACTTCGCCCAGGGCATGTGGAGCATGTGGCGGGTACACGACGTGTTCGAAGAGGGTACTCGCCTGGAAGTGTCGAACCAGAGCCAGGACGGTTTCCACAGCACGCCGTATGCCCTGCGCAGCGGCAAGCCGGCCGCCGGTGCCCGTGCCTTGCCGGACGGTGAGATCGTTGCCGGTACGCCGATTCCGGCCGTGGTGCCATTGCCAGGCAAGGCCATGGCGCCGATGCCGGGCAAGGTCGCGGTGATTCCGAAACTGGCGCCGACCCTAGTCGCCGAGAACGATGACGATGAAGAGGACGAAGCAGAAGCCGATGACGACAGCGGCCAGCATGAAGCCGCACCACGGGCTATCGGCTCGCTGGTGCTGGTCGATCGCAACGACACCAATGCCGACGGCACCTTGAAAAACCCTGGCTATCCCTTCTGGATCGGCGGCATGGAAAGCACGGTTGGCCAGCGTCCACCAACCCCACCGCTGGACATGCTCGACCCGGACAAGGCCAAGGCGCTGAAAAACAGCGGCAACGCCCTGTGGGCCAACCTCGACCCGAACCAGGTCGGTGGCTGGGACGGCGGCCTGCCACGCCATGCCCTCGATGGCATGGCCGCCGGTGGCGAAGCCGATGTCACCACCACCGCGCTGGACTTCTCCAAGCAGATCACCAAGGCCAAGGCGGTGTTCCTGCCGGAAGAGGGCACCGACGTCGAGCAGGCAGCCATGAGCTTTCACGCCAAGCTCGAACACCCCAGTTACGCCCTGGTGCCGGGTGCCCAGCCGGTGCCGCGCAGCTTCCGCACCAACGGTGCGCTGCCTACCGCCGGTGCGCCGTACTACGAACCCTGCATGGATGACCGCGCCAAGCGCCTGACCCAGGCCAGCCCCCTCGGTGAATACGCCAGTGGCGAGCGTATGGACGGCATGACCTTCACCGGTTCCTCGCAGTACACCGCCGACCGCCCACGCATCTACAAAGGCGCCAACATCCAGTTCGACGCGGTGTACAACAAGGTCGGCTACCACTTCCCGCAGGCACGCATCATCGCCCTCTGGGAAGACGCCTGGCAGGTGATCAACAAGCAGCGCCCACCGGAGCCGCTGGTGATGCGCATCAACACCTTCGACTGCGTGATGTACCAGCACACCAACCTGATCCCGTCCTTCTATGAGATGGACGACTACCAGGTGCGTACCCCGACCGACGTGATCGGCCAGCACATCCACCTGCCCAAGTGGGACCTGACCGCCGCCGACGGCTCGGCCAACGGCTGGAACTACGAGGACGGCATCCTCTCGCCCGGTACCGTGGTCGAGCGTATCCATGCCATCCGCGAGTTCAACCAGTGCCAGACCGGCGACCCGCGCGAAGGCACGGCCGAGTGTCCGGTGGCCAAGGCGCACCCGTTCTTCGGCAAATACGGACGTGCCGACTGGATGGGCGCCCGCACGGCGATGCAACGCTGGTTCGCCGACCCTGTGGTCAACGTGTTCAACGTCGACCGTGGCCTGGGCACCATCTTTACCCATGACCATCTCGGCCCATCGACTCACCAGCAACTGGGCCTGTACGCCACCGTGCTGGCGGAACCGGCGAACTCCACCTGGTACCACGCCGAGACCGGCGAACAGCTGTACAACCCGGCGCTGCGCGAAGACGGCGGGCCGACCTCGTGGCAGGCAGTGGTCAAGACCGGCGACCATGACGGTGACGGTCGCAACGACAGCTACCGCGAGTTCTTCCTGGAATACAGCGACTTCCAGCATGCCTACGAGGCCGGTGTGTACGTCGGTGCAGGCCCTGACGGCGTCCCTAACGCCCAGGCTTACCCGGCTACCGCCGACAGCTTCCGCTACGCCATCAACCCGCCGGTGCGCGGGGCGGCCTCGAACCTGCTCGAAGCCGTGGTCGAGTCCCGTGGCGGCCTGAACCCGGGCTGCCCGTCGCGGCCTTGCCCGCAGGCGATCTCGGTGGATGACCCGGGCATGTTCGTCGTCAACTACCGCAACGAACCGCTGGGCCTGCGCGTCTACGACCCGAACAAGGTCGCACCTGACGGCAAGCGCGGCATGCAGGCCGACGGCTACGGCGGCGATCTGGCCTATGCCATGCAAAGCCGTACCGACCGTGCCATCCAGGCGATGAACATGTCGCCGGCGCTGATCACCTCGGCAACAGGCCCGACCGGCGGCACCACGCTGTTCCCACCGCACATCAACAAGGGCGGTGCCGAGGCGGGCGACCCCTTCACGCCGATGCTGCGTACCTACTCCGGCGACAACGTGCGCTTGCGCATGCACGCCGGTGGTCATGAAGAGGAGCACAACGTGACCCTGCACGGCGTCAAGTGGCTGCAGAACGGCTCGGGCTTCGGCAACAGCTCCAACTCGGGGTGGAAGTCCTCGCAGATGGTGGGCATCTCCGAACAGCTGGGCTTCATGGCACCGGTGTCGATGATCTCCAGTTCCGCAGCGCCCAACGGTGACTACCTGTACTCGCTGGACGCTTCCCACGAGGGCTACTGGAACGGTATCTGGGGGATCATGCGCAACTACACCACCCCACGCACCGACCTGTTCGCGCTGCCGAACAACGCCATGCCGATGGCGGCCCGCAATACCGTGGCGTTCGACGGTATCTGCCCACGCTACACCACCAACCCCAACGGCATCGGTACCCGGCCGACCACCCAGCGCAGCTATGAGATCGTCGCGGCCCTGGCCAACGACATCCTCGGCAACCCGCTGGGCGTGAGCATCAACGACCCGGCCGGCGCCGGCCAGCATGTCGGCGGCCCGCTCAAGGCCAACGGCGGCACCCTGGTCTACAACAGCCGGCGCACCAGCATCCCGCAGGTGACGGTGACCGATCCGGAAGATGGCGAGACCTCCACCATCGGTGGTCACAGTGGGCCGTTGCATGACCCGACCGCCATCCTCTATGTGCGCAAGGCCGACCTGGACCCTGTCTCCGGCAAGCTCAAGCCCGGGGTGCCGATCGAACCGCTGGTGCTGCGTGCAGCGGCTGGCGAGTGCATCAAGGTCACCCTGGAAAACCGCCTGCCGATGGTGATGCCGGACCTGCCCAGCACCGCGGTGATGCATAACGTGGTCAAGCGTGACCGCAATGGCAGCGAAGGCTCCACCGCCTTCAACAACAACCTGATGCGGCCTTCCAGCCACGTCGGCCTGCACACCCAGCTGCTGGCCTACGACATCACCAAGTCGGACGGTGCCAACGTCGGCCTGAACCCGGTGCAGACCGTACCGCCACGGGCCGGCACCAGCGGCGCCTACCCGAGCAAGGTGTACCAGTACTACGCCGGTCACCTGGAGCGTGAAGGCAAGCCGGTGCTGCAACAAGGGCGCTCGGTGGACAACATCAACACCACGGCGATCGAGTTCGGCGGCCTGAACATCACCCCGGCCGATGTCATCAAGCAGGGCCAGAAGGGCCTGATCGGTGGCATGAGCATCCTGCCGCAAACCGCGACCTGGACGGAGGATGCCGCCAGCCGCGCTTCGGCCACGGTGCAGGTACCGGGGCAACCGGCCTACCGCGACTTTGCCACCCTGTGGCAGCGCTCGCTGAACATGCGCTGGGCCGACGGCCGGCCGGTCGAAGGAATGGCCACCGAAGGCAACGGCGTGGCGGGCGATCCACAGGACAACTCGAACATGGCCATCAACTACAAGACCGAGCCGCTGTGGTTCCGCTTCGGCCTGGCTCCGGATGCGCCGTTCGGGCATGCCGACGGTCATGGCTGGGCGGATGTGCCTAACGCCCATATGGCCTACAGCAACGCCCTGGTCGGCGGCGATCCGCAGACCCCGGTGCTCTGGGCCAAGCCTGGCCAGCCGTTCCGCAGCCATATCCTGATGCCTACCGGGGGTAGCCGCGGGGTCAACTACCAGCTCGACGGGCACCTGTGGCCGCTGCACAACTACCAGGCCGAGAAGTCCGACGCCGCAGGCTATCCTTTGAACCTGCCTGGCATCGGCTCGGTGCGCTTCGGCTACAACCCGCAAGCGATGTACATCGGTGCCCAGGAGAGCGTACTGCCAGCCGCGCACTTCAGCTTCATGTCGAACAGTGCCGGCGGCGGCAACGCCATACCAGGTGACTACCTGTTCCGCGACTACGCCGCCTACGGCAATGCCTCGGGACTCTGGGGGATCCTGCGCGTCACCGAGGAAGCTCCACCGTCTACGCCACCAGCGCAGTAATAAAAACAAGGGGTAGAGGTCATGATCACGAAGAACAGACCGTTGTACCTGGGACTGATGACCGGCCTGACGTTGATGGGCCTGGGGATCGCTTACGAAAGCCTGTGGTGCGACCCGCGCGAAGCGCTGGTCGAGAGCGATTCGCAAGCCCTGCACCGGCTGAGCCGCGACGGTGTCACCGTCGAGTTCGAGGCCAAGCCGATGGCCAGTGGCGGGGTGTTGACCGAGGGTGCGTTTGCCAATGTGCGTTTCAAGATCACTGACCAGAACAGCGGCCAGCCACTGTCGGGGGTGACCCCCGGCGCCTGGCTGGACCCGGCCCTCACCGGTGACGCGGCCAAGGACCGCGACAAGAGCTGCAAAGCGCGGGTGGCGATGTTTCTCAAGAGCAGCATCGGCGCGCGCCCCTTGCTCGACCTCAACGGCTACTTCCTGCTGGTGATGAACAAGGACGCCAGCCTGACCGTGATCGATCCGTCGGTGTCGGTGGGCGGCGTCACCAGTACCCTGGCGCGTATCGAGCTGCCGGGCCAACCCATGGACTGGGTGGCCGCCGGCGACGACAAGCAGGTATTCGTGTCGATGCCCGAGCGCGGTGAAGTGGCGTTGGTCGACACCGAGACCTTCCAGCGCGTGGCCAACCTCAGCGCCGGCAAACAGCCGCTGCGCCTGGCGATGCAGCCCGACCAGCGCCTGCTGTGGGTCGGCAACAATGCCAGCGATCCGGCCGAGAGTGGCGTGACGGTGATCGATGTGCCCAGCCGCAAGGCCATGAAGTTCTTCGCCACCGGTGCCGGACATCACGAGATCGCCTTCAGTGCCGACTCGCGCTATGTGTTTGTCAGCAACCGCGACAGCGGCACCCTGAGCGTGATCGATGCCAGCGAGATGCGTCTGGTCAACACCCTGAAAGTCGGCTCGCACCCGCTGTCGGTGGCCTATTCGGCGCTGTCCCAGGCGGTGTATGTGACCGACGGGCGCGACGGCACCATCAGCGTGATCGATGCCCGCAACCACACCCAGCGCCACCTGATTCAGGGCGAGCAGGGCCTGGGGCCGATGCGCTTCAGCAAGGACGGGCGCTTCGGCATCGCCCTCAACACCCTGGAAAACAAGGCGCTGGTGGTCGACGCCAGTACCGACCGGCTGATCCACAGCCTGCCGGTGTCCGCCGAACCCTACCAGCTGACCTTCACCAGCGCCTATGCCTATATTCGCGGGCTGGCCTCGCCCAAGGTCACCATGGTCAACCTGAGCAGCCTGGGGGAGGGCCGCGAACCCATCGTCCAGGGCTTCGAAGCCGGGCCTGCGGCGCCGCGCCAGGCCGGCAACCTGCCGCTGGCCCAGGGCCTGACCGTGGCCCGCGACGAGAACTCGGTGTTCGTGGTCAACCCGGTGGACAACACCACCTACTTCTACGCCGAAGGCATGAATGCGCCGATGTCCGGCTATGCCAACCGCGGCGCCAACGCCCGCGCCGCCCTGGTGGTCGACCGCAGCCTGCGCGAAGTGGCGCCGGGGGTGTATAGCTCGACGGTCAAGCTGCCGGCCTCCGGCACCTTCGATGTGGCCTTCCTGCTCAACCAGCCGCAGATCATTCACTGCTTCAGCACCGACGTGGCCGCTTCGCCCACCGCGCCGCACCGGCAGACGCCGCGGGTCGAGTTCATGCTCGATTCCCAGGTAGTGGTGCAGGGCCGGCCCTTTACCGCGCGCTTTCGCATCGTCGAAGGCAACGGTGCGCCGCGCAACGGCGTCAAGGACCTGAGCGTGCGCTACTTCCTCGCGCCGACCTCGCGTGCGCGCAGCAGTGCCGTGCGGGAAGTGGGTGACGGGATCTACGAGGCGCCGCTGGAGATGGCTGAAAGCGGCGCCTGGTACCTGCATGTGCAGGCCCCATCGCTGGGCAGTGGCTTTGCCGAGAACAATTACACCAGCCTGCGGGTACTGCCCGCTGCGGCTCAACAAGCGTCTGAATCGGGTTCAAGGAGTGTACGATGAGAAAGCTCGATCGCTGCAGACTGTTCAGTCTCTGCCTGCTCGCCGCCAGCTGTGGCCTGGTCCAGGCCCACGGCGGTGTCGATCATAGCGCCCATGGCACGCCTGCCGCCCACCAGGAGAAGACTTCGGTGCGTTTTGCCGATGTCCAGCTGCTGGACCAGAACGGCATGCCGGTGCGCCTGGAAAAGGACCTGGTGGGGGACCGCCTGGTGGTCATGGGCTTTATCTACACCAGCTGCACCACGGTATGCCCGGTGGTGTCGTCGATCATGGCCAAGGTGCAGAAGCAGCTTGGCGGGCGGGTGGGGGAGGAAGTGCAGTTGGTGTCGCTCAGCGTCGACCCGCAGCGCGATGATCCCAAGCGCCTGCTGACCTACGCCAAGACCTTCCAGGCCGGCCCCGGCTGGAGCTGGCTGACCGGTACGCCATATGCCGTGACCGAAACCCTCAAGGGTCTGGGCAGCTTCAGCGCCAACCTCGGCGAGCACCCGCCGCTGATTCTGGTGGGTGACGGTCGTACCGGCAAATGGACGCGCTTCTATGGCTTTACCGACCCGGCGCTGCTGGTCAGCGAAATCGACCGCCTCAGCGCCAAGCGCGTGCATGCCAAGCACACCGCCATTGCCCAGGAGCAGCAGCCATGAGCCTCGCAAACCGCACCCGGCATGGCGCCCGGTGGCTGGCGCTGAGCGCCTGCCTGGGCCTCCTCGCGCCCCAGGCCCTGGCCCATGAAGGCCACCAGCCCGAGGCGCCCAAGCCCACGGCGGTGACCCCGACCGCCGGTACCCACGATGCCCAGACCTATTTCACCGACACCCTGGTGCAGGACCAGAACGGTCGGACCCTGCGCTTCTACAGCGACGTGCTCAAGGACAAGGTGGTGATGCTCAATGTCATCTTCACCCACTGCAACGATGCCTGCCCGCTGATCACCCGCAAACTGCGCGAGGTGCGCGATGCCATGGGCGAGGAGGCGGCCAGCAAGGTCACCTTCATCTCGGTGAGCAGCGACCCGGTGAACGACACCCCGCAGGTGCTCAAGGAATTCGCCCAGAAGCAAGGGGTGGACGGCCCCAACTGGCTGTTCCTGACCGGTGACAAGGCCAATATCGACCTGGTGCTGGCGCGCCTGGGGCACTTGATCCCGAGCCCCGAGCAACATTCCACGCAACTGATCGCCGGCGACGTCGGCAACAAGCGCTGGAGCAAGATCCGTCCTGACGCACCGCCGCTGGCGATCGCCCAGCGCCTGCAATTGCTGTCGCAACCGTTGGCCGGGCGTTGAGGCTGATGAACCGCCTGGCGCGCATCGGGACCCTGGCGATGTTGCTGGTTGCCACCAGTCTCGCCCAGGCCCTGGACCTGAGCCCTGCGGAACAGGCCGGCAAGCGCCTGTACCGTGAAGGCCTGTCGAGCAGCGATGCACAGGTCTCGGCACGGGTAGGGGCGGCCGACATGCTGGTGCCCGCCAGCGTGGTGCCCTGCGCCAGCTGCCACGGTGCCGACGGCCTTGGCCGCGCCGAAGGCGGCGTGCGCCCACCGAACCTCAGCTGGCAGCGCCTGGCGCTCGGGCAGGGACAGCGCCAGGCCAATGGCCGGTCCTATCCGGCCTATAGCGATGCCAGCCTGGCCCGGGCCATCCAGCAGGGCCGCGACCCGGCCGGCAACCCGCTGGACCCGGCCATGCCACGCTTCGTGCTGAGCATGGCCGACCAGCGCAACCTCACCGCCTACCTCAAGCGCCTGGCCGATGACCGCGATCCCGGGGTGCAAGACCAGGTCCTGCGCCTGGGCACCTTGCTGCCCACCCAGGGGCCGCTCGCCGCGTCGGCCCGGGTGGTGGCGGCAGTGCTCGACGACCGTATCGAGGCGCTCAACCAGCAGGGCGGCATCCACGGTCGCCAGTTGCAGTTGATCACTCTCGATCCCGGCCCGGACCAGGCCAGCGCCGAGCAGGCCCTGACCCGGTTGCTCGAGCAGGAGCAGGTGTTCGCCCTGATCGCGCCCCTGGCACCGGCCCTGGAGCCGACCCTGGCGGCACGCCTGGAGCAGGCGCGGGTGCCGTTGATCGGCGCGACACCGGCGCTGACCACCAGCCTGCAGATCTTCGACCCGTTGCCGGGCCTGCGTGAGCAACTGTTGAGCCTGGCCGACTATGCCCAGGCCAATCTGGTGTTGCAGCGCGCCGACACCCGGATTGTCTATGCCGATGCGTCCCAGGAGGAATTGGCCCGGCGTCTGGAGCAGGAACTGCAACATCGCGGTTGGAACGGCATCCAGGCCCGGCCGCTGGATGAACAGGCGAGCAACGCCCAGGCGATCTTTTTCCTCGGCCAGGCCGATGACTTCAAACGCCTGACCGAATTGCTCCAGCGCGCCGAGCGCACGCCTTACCTGCTGGCCGCTTCCAGCCAGGTGGCCGGGCAGTTGCCGCAGTTGCCCGACGCCTGGTCACGGCGCGTGTTCCTGGCCTATCCCTTCGTGCCCGGCGACTGGACGCCGGCCGGTCGCCAGGCGCTCGACGGCCTGCGCCAGCGCCAGGGCCTGGATGGCCGCCAGGGGGCGCTGCAGGTCAGCACCTGGTGCGCCATGCAACTGCTGGGCGACGCGCTCAAGCGCATCGGCCGCGACGCCAGCCGGGAGAAGCTGGTGCTGGCCCTGGAAAGCCTGCATGACGTGCAGACCGGCCTGACCCCACCTTTGGGGTTCGGCCCCGGTCGACGCCAGGGCCTGGCCGGCGCCCATGTGATTACCGTGGAAATGCCCGGGCCGGTGTTTCGCCCAGTGGCTGCCTATCGACCCGTTACCGAGGTGAATACGCCATGAAGCTGCTCTGCCTGTTGTTATGCATACTGGCCCTGCCGCTGCAGGCCCAGGAGGGACCGGCTGCGGCCCGGGTCAATGGCGTGGAAATCAGCCAGCTGCGTCTGGAGCGCTATTTTGTCGAGTACCTGGAAGACCAGGGGCGGGCCCTGACCAGCATTCGCAACCCCAGCGTCTACAAGCGCCTGCGCGACCAGGCCTTGAGCGACCTGATCGACAAGGAATTGCTCTGGCAGGAAGCCCAGCGCCAGGGCATCAAGGTCGATGACAGTGAGATCACCGCGCAGATCGATCAGTTGCGCCAGGCCATGGGCGGTGCGCAAACGTTTGAGCGGCGTCTGGCCGATGCCGGTTTCGATGGCCAGAGCTTTGCCGAGTACATGCGCCATGAACTGGCGGCACAACAGGTGTTCATGCAGGCCTCGCAGGTTCCCGAGCCCGATCCCGAGCAAGTACGGGCCTTTTTCAAAGCCAATGAGAATTCTTTTCAACCACCCCAGAACGAAAGTGCCACTGGCCCTGTCGTAGAGGAGCAGGGATTGGTACTGGCAAAACGCATTCTCATCGATCAGCAACAGGCGCAGGCGCGCCGGGCCATGCTGCAGCGTCTTCGAGACGCCGGGCAGGTGCAGCGACTTGACTGACGACTCATATGGGCCCCCAATGTTGGGGACATCAGTAGGGGCAAAGTGCCAGCCTGTCCCCGGCATTGGGGGAGAGGCGTCGGGCTATTTGCGTCTACGCTTAAAGAATCAACGACATAGCACAGTGATTAACGCCGTCTCATGTCTGGCACGAAGCATGCGTAAGCCTGTACAAGGTCGCACTTCGCCAGACCGGGAATCCGGGCCTGTGATGCTTCAAGGAGTCGACCTTGGTTAACACAGTATTGGTAGTCGATGACGAACAGACCCTTGCGGGCAATATCCAGGCTTACCTGGTTGCGCAAGGCCTGAACGTTCATGTTGCCTACGACGGGGAAAGTGCCATCGGCCTGGCCGCGAGCCTCCAACCCGACGTCATAGTGCTCGATTATCGCTTGCCCGACATGGAAGGGTTTCAGGTACTGGAGACGGTGCGTCAAAGCAGGAACTGTCATTTCGTGTTGATCACTGCCCACCCGACCGCCGAGGTCCGTGAGCGTGCCAACCAGCTAGGTGTCAGTCATATCCTGTTCAAGCCTTTTCCCTTGGCGGAACTGGCCCGCGCAGTCTGCGACCTGATCGGTTTCAAGCGAGAAGAGAAGCGCGAAGGCAATGAGGACACAGGGTTCGTCGAACGACGCCAAGGCAGGAATGAAAGTTTCCCGCTGCAGTTGTTCGATGGTAGTTGGGTCCTGGCTGATCGCCGCCGTAATGGCGTGAAGCCGCCAGGGCCGGACGACGACCAACTGCTCACCGGGGAGTAACGCGCGAGCAGACCAGGTTTTGGCTTGCCGCGCTCCGAGCTGGAGAGCAAGCCATGGAATCATTGTCGCTCGCTGTAGTCCCCGCCAGGTCCAGTGCCCCCGCACCCCTTGGCCGCGAGCTGCTGGCCCAGGCCAGGGTAACCGCCGAACAAAGCGGCGAACGTCTGCTCGATACCCTGCAACAACTGAGCGGCCTGAACACCGCCGATTTTGTCAGCTCCCTTGGCCAGACCCTGCATTACCCGGTGCTCGACAGCCCGTCGCTGTTCGCCGCCGCGCCGCTGTTCGACCGGGTCAGCCTGGCCCAGTGCCTGAAGCGCGAATTCATTTTCCTCGAGCATGACGGCCAGGCCCTGGGCGTGTTCGCCGACCCCTTCGACAGCGCTCGCCTGGCCTGGATCGACGAATGCCTGCAGGGCGCACCGCTGTACCTGGTGGCGGCCGCCGACCTCAGCGGTTATCTCGCCCGCCACGAAGAAAGCTTCCACGCCGTGGACTCGCTGGACACCGAAAGCGACGCCGTCAGCGAGCTCGACACGGTGCAGAGCCTGTCGCTGGCCAGCATCAGCGAAGACCAGAGCCGGGTGGTCAAGCTGGTCAACTCGACCCTCTACGATGCGCTGAAAATGCATGCCAGCGACATCCACCTGGGCGTCACCGGCAACGGCCTGGTGATCAAGTACCGTATCGACGGCGTGCTCAACGGCATCAGCAAAGTCAGCGGCAGCGAGTTCGCCGACCAGGTGATCTCGCGGATCAAGGTCATGGCCGAGCTGGACATCGGCGAAAAGCGCGTGCCCCAGGACGGCCGCTTCAAGATCGGCATCAGCGGCCGGCAGATCGACTTCCGGGTATCGATCATGCCCAGCATCTTCGGTGAGGATGCCGTGCTGCGGGTGCTCGACAAACAGGACCTGGCCGACCGCGTCAGCGGCGTGCAGCTGCAGGCCCTGGGCTTCGAGGACCAGACCCTGCGCAGCCTGCGCCGCCTGGCCAACGAGCCGTACGGCATGATCCTGGTCACCGGCCCCACCGGCAGCGGCAAGACCACCACCCTCTACGCCATGATCAGCGAGATCAACCATGGCGTGGACAAGATCATCACCATCGAAGACCCGGTGGAGTACCAGTTGCCGGGCGTGCTGCAAATTCCGGTCAACGAGAAGAAGGGCCTGACCTTCGCCCGCGGCCTGCGTTCGATCCTGCGCCACGACCCGGACAAGATCATGGTCGGCGAGATCCGCGACCCGGACACCGCACAGATCGCCGTGCAGTCGGCGCTCACCGGCCACCTGGTGTTCACCACCATCCACGCCAACAACGTCTTCGATGTGATCGGCCGCTTCAGCCAGATGCAGGTCGATCCCTACAGCTTCGTTTCCGCCCTCAATGCCGTGCTGGCCCAGCGCCTGATCCGCCTGGTCTGCCCGCACTGCGCCAGCCGCCATCAGCCCAGCGACGAGGAACTGAGCCTCTCGGGCCTGGAAGCCGGGCAGGTCGGCCATTACCACTTCGTACACGGCAGCGGCTGCGGCCAGTGCCGCGGCAGCGGTTATCGCGGGCGTACCGCGATCGCCGAGCTGCTGCACCTGGACGACGAACTGCGGCAGATGATCGTCGAACGCAAGCCGCTGTCGCAGATCCGCGCCCTGGCCTGTCAACGTGGCTTGCGCCTGCTGCGCAGCTCCGCACTGGAACTGGTGCGTGATGGCCGGACCACCCTGGAGGAGATCAATCGTGTCACATTTGTCGCCTGATCGATTCGTCGCCGTGCTCGGTGCCCAGGGGGTTGGACTGTCCCGCCTGCAGGGCCAGGAGCAAACCTGGCTGGGCAGCCTGGGCTTTATCGCCGAACGCAGCCAGGCCGCCAGCCAGGCCCTGGATACCTTGCACAGCCTGCTGGCCGAGCAGCGTTGCAAAGGCGCGCACCTGCAGGTGCTGCTGTCGGCGCAGTACTGCCGCTTCTGCCTGGTGCCCTGGAGCGCCGCCATCAACCGGCCGGACGAGCTGTACCAGTACGCCCGGGCCTGTTTCGAGAGCCATTACGGCCAGAGCCTGGACGGCTGGCGCCTGGTGGTCTCGCCGGAGGCCGCCGGCAGCGCGCGCATCGCCACGGCCGTGCCGGAAGCGTTGCTGCAACGGCTCAACGACCACTGTCGCGACCTGGGCCTGCGCCTGCGTTCGGTGCGCCCGTACCTGATGGCCGCCTACAACCGTTTTGCCGAGCAACTGGGGCAGGGCGACTTCCTGTTCGTGATTGCCGAGCCACAACGCAGCGTTTGCCTGCTGGCCCACAACGGCACCTGGCAACAGGTCAGCGCCCAGGGCGGTGGCGACAGTGACGCCGCCCTGCAGGCCCTGATTGCCCGCCAGTGCGAACTCAACGCCGGTGAACGGCAACTGCCGGTGTTCCTGCATGCACCGGGTCGCCAGGAGCAGCCACCGTCCCTCGAGGGGGTGCAGCTGTGCGAACTCAACGGCCAGGGCGGCGACGTGCTGTGCAGCATGTCCCGGGCGGTGGCCTGAAATGCGCCGCCTGGAACTGGATTTCCAGCCACGGCGCACGGCGCTGGCGGCCTGGGTGGTGCTGGGCGTCGGCGCCAGCCTGGTGCTGGCGGCCGTGGTCCTGCAGCAGAACGTCAGCCAGCGGCAGGCCGGGCTCGAGCAGCAACTGCATCAGGTCGAACAGCAACTGGGCAAGCGCCCGCAGCAGGGCAGTGCACTGACCCCGGCTCAGAGCCGCGAACAGAGCGAGAAGCTGGCGCAGATGCGCAGCGTCTCGCAACAACTGCAGCGGCCCTGGGAGCGTCTGTTCAACATGCTCGAAGCCATGCCCCAGGACGACGTGGCGCTGCTGACCCTGACCCCCGACGCCCGCAAGGGCCAGGTGCGGATCAGCGCCGAAGCCCGCGACCTGGAAGCCATGCTGGCGTTCCACAAGCGTCTGGAAGCCAGCGACGAGTTGCGCGATGTGTCACTGCTCAACCACGAAATCATGGTCAAGCAGCCCGAGCATCCGGTGCAGTTCAACCTGTCCGCCACCTGGGAGACCGGCAATGCACATCCCTAGCCTGATCCTCCACGAGCGTGCACGCCAGATTGGCGTGGTCGGCCTTGCCGGTGGCGCCCTGGTCCTGCTGGCGCTGCTCTACGGTGCCCTGGCGGTGTTGCCACAGTGGCAGCAACTGCAAGCGCTGCAGGCCCAGCGCGAGCAAGCCGACGAGCAACTGCAGCAGTTCAAGCGCGGCGCCTTGAAACTGCCACAGGTGCCCCAGCGCGAACTGGAAGACTTCCACAAGCAGCTGCCGGCCCAGCCCCAGGCTACCGTGGCCATCGACCGGATCTACAGCCTGGCCAAATCCGAACGCATCAGCCTGTCCCGTGGCGAGTACGCCCTGGGCGTCGATCCGAAGACCCAACTGGCGCGCTACCAGATCCTCCTGCCGGTGCGCGGCAGCTACCCGCAGATCCGCCGCTTCGTGCACGCCTTGCTCGGCCAACTGCCGGCGCTGGTGCTTGAAGACGTCGACCTGCAACGCAAGAAGATCGGTGACAGCGAGCTGACCGGTCGCCTGCGTATGACCCTTTATCTGTCGAGGTCATGATGAACACTCAACGCCGCCTGGCCTGGCTGGCCTTCCTCGGATCCGCGGCCGTACTGGCCTGGGTACCGGGCTACTTCTTCACGGACGATGGCGAGGGCAGCGATGCGCAAGCGACCGTCTCGAACACGGCGGCGCAGGCCGCGGACGCCGCTGCCAGCAAGGGTGCAGCGACCGCGGCGCTGCAACCACGGGATCTGTTCCCGAGCAAGAACTGGAAGCCGGCCGCCCAACTGGCGACGGTCACCGAACAACCTGTGGCGGTTGCGCCGGTGGCCGTGGCCCCGGCGGCGCCCGCTTTGCCCTTTCAATTCGTCGGCCGTCTGGATGACCGCGACGACCAGCAGATCTTCCTGCAAAGCGGCGAAAAACTGTACGTCGTGCGGCGTGGCGACGTGATCGATGACACCTACCGGATCGAGCACATCTCCGCCACGGAGCTGAGCCTGGTCTACCTGCCGTTGCACCTGTCCCAGACCTTGTCTGTAGGGAGCGCACCATGATTTCGTCCAGGCACTGCAACAAAGCACCGTATCTGATGCTGGCACTGTGCGTCGCCCTGGCCGGCTGCGGCACTTCCGCCGCACGCAAGGACGGCCAGGCGCTGATCAACGAAGGGCAGTACGAGGCCGGGGTTGCCCGGCTGGAAGAGGCACTGAAGGAGAACCCGCGCGACACCGAGCTGAACATCGCCCTGGCCCAGGGACGCAAGCAGTCCATTGAAGAACTGCTGACCCAGGCCGACAGCGACCGCAGCCGCCACGACTTTGCCGGGGCGCGCATGGGCTACGGCCGGGTCCTGACCCTGGAGCCGAACAACCGCCGCGCCCAGGAAGCCGTGCGCCAGATCGAGCAAATGCGCAACCTCGGTGAACGCGTCGCCCTGGGCCAGGCGGCCCTGCGTGCCGGCGACCTGTTCGGCGCCGAGCGGCACATGCGCGAAGTGCTGCAGCTGGACCCGCAGAACGAGGCCGGCCTGGCCCTGCGCAAGGACATCGAACTGGTGCAGAGCCGCACCGCCCAGCCCAACCCGCAACTGCGCAGCAAGCTGGAACGGCCGGTGACCCTGGAGTTCCGTGACGCCAACCTCAAGACCATCTTCGAGGTGCTGTCCCAGGTGGCCGGGCTCAACTTCATCTTCGACAAGGACCTGCGTCCGGACATGAAGGCCACCATTTTCGTGCGCGATGTGCGCATCGAGAACGCCATCGCCTTGCTGCTGGAGCAGAACCAGTTGCACCAGAAGGTGGTGAACGACAACACCCTGCTGATCTACCCCGACTCGCCGCAGAAGACCAAGGATTACCAGGAACTGGTGATGCGCACCTTCTACCTGACCAGCATCGACTCCAACACCGCGATGAACATGGTCAAGACCATGCTCAAGACCCGCGACGTGTTCGTCGATGAGCGCCTCAACACCCTGACCATGCGTGACACCCCCGATGCAGTGCGCATGGCCGAGAAGCTGTTGCAGTCCCAGGATCAGTCCAACCCGGAAGTGGTGCTGGAAGTCGAAGTGATGGAAGTGGCCCGCTCGCGGATCCTCGAACTCGGCCTGCAATGGCCCAACACCTTCGGGATCCTCAACAGCGACGGCAACCCGGTGAGCACCATCGACCAGCTGCGCGGCATCAACTCCGAGCAAATCACCTTCTCGCCATCGCCCCAGGCCAAGATCAACGCCCAGGACAATGACATCAACACCCTGGCAAGCCCGGTGATCCGGGTCAGCAACCGCGAGCAGGCGCGCATCCACATCGGCCAGCGGGTGCCGATCGTCAGCGCCACCTCGGTGCCCTCGACCCAGGGCCCGGTGATCACCGAAAGCATCACTTACCTGGATGTCGGTCTGAAACTCGAAGTGACCCCGGTGGTGCACCTGAACAACGAAGTAGCGATCAAGGTGGCCCTGGAGGTCAGCAACGCCAAACCGCTGGAACCGACCCGCCAGGGCACCATCCCGGTCCAGGTCGACACCCGCAACGCCCAGACCAGCCTGCGCCTGCATGACGGCGAAACCCAGGTCCTGGCCGGCCTGATGCGCAACGACCAGGGCGCCAGCGGCAACAAGATTCCGGGGCTTGGCGACATCCCGGGCCTTGGCCGGCTGTTCGGCAGCAACCGCAACGACAACAGCCAGTCGGAGCTGGTGCTGTCGATCACCCCGCGGATCATCCGCAACCTGCCGTACCAGAGCCCGTCGGACATGGAGTTCCCGACCGGCACCGAAACCAGCATGCAGATCCGCAACATCAGCCCCACTCCAAACCTGGAGGGCGATGAAAGCCAACCGGTAGCAGCGGTACCGACCGCGGTGAGGCCCTGAATCATGAAACGCAGGGTGGCGGGTTTCAGCCTGATCGAAGTGATGCTGACCCTGGCGCTGCTCGGGTTGCTGGCCTCGATCGCAGCGCCCTTGACCGAAACCCTGGTGCGCCGTGGCAAGGAGCAGGAGCTCAAGACCGCGCTGTACCAGATTCGCGATGCCATCGACGCCTACAAGCGTGCCTTCGACGCCGGCTACATCGAGAAATCGCTGAACGCCAGCGGCTACCCACCGAACCTGCAGGTGCTGGTGGACGGGGTGCGCGATGTGCGCAGTGCCAAGGGGGCCAAGTTCTACTTCCTGCGGCGCATTCCGCGCGACCCGCTGGTGGCGCACAAGCGTGACGACGAAGGCGGCTGGGGCCTGCGCAGCTACGACAGTTCGGCCCAGAACCCGCGCGATGGCGAGGACGTCTTCGACGTCTACTCCAAGGCGCCGGGCAAAGGCCTCAACGGCATCGCCTACGGGCAGTGGTGAGCAGCATGAAACGAAATCAAGGCTTTACCCTGATCGAGTTGCTGGTGGTGATGGCGATCATCGCCACCCTGATGACCATCGCCATGCCGCGCTATTTCGAAAGCCTGGAAGTCTCCCGCGAGGCGACCTTGCGTCAGAGTCTGGCGGTCATGCGCGAGGCCCTGGACCATTATTATGGAGACACCGGCCGTTATCCCGAATCGCTGGAGCAACTGGTCGAGCAACGCTACCTGCGCAGCGCCCCCATGGACCCGATCACCGAGCGCCGCGATCGCTGGCAGGTGGTGGCACCTCCGGAAGGGGTGGCCGGTTCCGTGGCCGACATCAAGAGCGGCTCAACCGGGAGGGCGCGTGATGGCAGCCTTTATGCCGAGTGGTAGCGCCGCCGAGGCGGGCTTCACCTACCTGGGTGTGCTGTTGCTGATCGCCGTGACCGGCATCGCCATGGGCTCGACGGTGACCCTGTGGTCCACCGCCTCCCTGCGTGATCGCGAACGCGACCTGCTGTGGGTCGGTGGCCAGTACGCCCAGGCGCTGCGCAGCTACTACCGCAACTCGCCGGGCCTGGCCCAGTACCCGCAGACCCTGGACGAGCTGCTGGAGGACCCGCGCTACCCCGGCATCAAGCGCCACCTGCGCCGCCTGTATGCCGACCCGATCACCGGCAGCGACGAGTGGGGACTGGTGCTTTCGATCGACGGGCGCATCACCGGGGTCTACAGCCGCTCCCAGGAGATGCCGCTCAAGCAGACCGGCTTCGCCGCCCAGTGGTCCGACTTCGAAGGCCTGGCCCACTACGCCGACTGGCAGTTCGTGGCCGAGAAAGCCTTCGCCGACACCGCCGCCGGCGCCCGCAAGGGCATTGCCCAGGGGGACGGACCATGAACCGCCGCCTGACTGCCTGCGCCCTGGCCCTGGTGCTGCTGGCCGGTACCGCCCGTGGCGGCGCCGAGGACGAGATGATGGGTTTTATCGTCGACAACACCATCTCGCACATCGGCCACGACTTCTATTACAGCTTCGCCGAGCGGCTGCGTGCCACCAGCCGCCTGGATTTCAACCTGGTGGTACGGGAACGGCCGGACGCACGCTGGGGCAGCCTGGTGACGGTCGAGTTTGAGCAACGCGTGGTCTACCGGCGCTTCCTGCCACCCAACACCACGGAACTGAAGGATGCCGCCTATGAAGCGGCGGACCTGGTCAAGGCGCAGATCATCCAGCGCAAGCTGCAGATGATGCTGCAGGACACCACTGATCTTGAGAGGGACGAGCTATGAACAACAAAAACACCTGCCGCCTGGCCTCCCTGGTCTTGCTGGCGGCCCTGGGCAGCCAGGCCGGTGCCACCGAACTGGTCTACACCCCGGTCAACCCGGCCTTCGGCGGCAACCCGCTGAACGGCACCTGGCTGCTCAACAACGCCCAGGCCCAGAACGACCACGAAGACCCGGCGATCAAGGACCGCGCCTCGGCCTTCGCCGGTACCTCGGCCCTGGAGCGCTTCACCAACCAGCTTGAGTCGCGCCTGCTGTCGCAGCTGATGGACACCATCAACAACGGCAACACCGGCAGCCTGCAGACCGACGCCTTCATCATCAACGTCATCGACGATTCCGGGGCCTTGAGCATTCAGGTCACCGACCGGGCAACCGGCGAAATTTCGGAAATTTCGGTCAACGGCCTGAACCCTTGACGGGTAGGGCATTGGGGAGCGACAGCCATGAAACGACTTCTGACCACAGTATTGATGTTGGCCGCGCTGCAAGGTTGCAGCCTGCGTGAACCAATGCCAGCCGAACAGGACGCGGATATTCCGACCCTGACACCTCGGGCCTCGACCTACTATGACCTGATCAACATGCCGCGGCCAAAAGGCCGGCTGATGGCCGTGGTCTACGGCTTTCGCGACCAGACCGGGCAATACAAACCGACCCCGGCCAGTTCCTTCTCCACCAGCGTGACCCAGGGGGCGGCGAGCATGCTGATGGATGCCCTGCAGGCCAGTGGCTGGTTCATGGTGCTGGAGCGCGAAGGGCTGCAGAACCTGCTGACCGAGCGCAAGATCATCCGCGCCTCGCAGAAAAAGCCCGATACCCCGGTGAACATCCAGGGCGAACTGCCACCGTTGCAGGCGGCCAACCTGATGCTCGAAGGCGGCATCATCGCCTACGACACCAACGTGCGCAGCGGCGGGGAGGGCGCGCGCTACCTGGGTATCGACATCTCCCGCGAGTACCGGGTCGACCAGGTGACCGTCAACCTGCGGGCGGTGGACGTGCGCAGCGGCCAGGTGCTGGCCAACGTCATGACCAGCAAGACCATCTACTCGGTCGGCCGCAGCGCCGGGGTGTTCAAGTTCATCGAGTTCAAGAAACTGCTGGAAGCCGAGGTGGGCTACACCACCAACGAACCGGCGCAACTGTGCGTGCTGTCGGCCATCGAGTCGGCGGTGGGGCACCTGCTGGCCCAGGGCATCGAGCGGCGCCTGTGGCAGGTGGCCGGCGATGGCAGTGGCGACAAGGCGGTGCTGGACAAGTACCTGAGCCAGTATCAGGTGCCGTGATCTTTATGCCCGTCGCAGGCTATCGCCAGCTCCCACAACAGCCCTGTTCTCCAGGCTGTTGTGGGAACTGTGGGGAGTGTGGGGGCTGTTGGGAGTGTGGGGAGTGTGTGGGGGCTGTTGGGAGTGTGGGGGGCTGTTGGGAGTGTGGGGAGTGTGGGAAGTGTGGGGACTGTGGGAGCTGGCGAAGCCTGCGATGCAAGGCAACGCCTTGCCAGTCCCCGTTACTCAGTGCGTCGGGCAACCCTGTTCCTTGACGATCCGCTGGGTCGAGGCCGGATACTTCACCAGCTTGGCCGCCGCCCGCGCCGGGCGCTTGACCAGCTCGCCACCACAGTTGGGGCACTGGCCCTTGAGCTGGCGCTCATTGCAATCAACACAGAAGGTGCATTCGAACGAGCAGATCAAAGCCTCCTGGCTGTCACCGGGCAGGTCGCGGCCACAGCATTCACAGTTGGGGCGCAGTTCGAGCATGATCAGGTCCTCTGAAGGTGGGCGGAACCGCCAGTGTGCTACCGGCCCGGCCCCGCGACAATACCCTCAGGGACGATAGAGGTGGGCATGGCTGGCGCGGTACAGCGCCGACTCGGAAAAGCTGTCGCTGGCCAGCACCCGCCCGACCAGGATCAGCGCCGTACGCCGGAATCCCTTGGCCTCCACCTGCTGGACAATCCCGTCCAGGGTGTCCAGCACCCAGTCCTGGTCCGGCCAGGTGGCGCGGTGCACCACGGCGATCGGGCAGTCGCCGCCATAGTGCGGGCGCAGCTGCTCGACGATCTTGTGCAGGTGCTTGACCCCCAGGTGAATCGCCAGGGTGCAGCCATGGCGGGCCAGGTCCGCCAGTTGCTCGCCGGCGGGCATCGGTGACTTGTCGCCATAGCGGGTGAGGATCACGGTCTGGGCGATGTCCGGCAGGGTCAGCTCGCAGCCGAGCAGGGCGGCGCTGGCCGCCACCGCGGTGACGCCGGGGACGATCTGGTAGGGAATGCCCAGCTCGCGCAGGTAGCGGATCTGTTCGCCGATGGCGCCGTACAGGCTCGGGTCGCCGCTGTGCACCCGGGCCACGTCCAGGCCCTGGTCGTGGGCGTCCTTGATCGCCTCGATGATCTGCGCCAGGTGCAGTTCGGCGCTGTTGATGACCGTCTGCGCGCTGTGCCCTTCGAGCACGGCGGCCGGCACCAGGGAGCCGGCATAGATGATCACCGGGCAGCGATGGATCAGGCGCTGGCCCTTGACGGTGATCAGCTCGGGATCGCCGGGGCCGGCACCGATGAAATAGACGGTCATGGGAGGTCCTTGGGAAGAAAGTGCGGATTATCCGCCAACGCCTGGGGTTGTGGCGATGGCCAGGCTGGCGTCGGCCAGCAGGGTGCGGGTCACGCGCAGCTGTGCCTTGCCCGCCAGGTGCTCGGCCAGGGCCAGCGCCGCGCTTTCGGCAACGCCGTAGCAACCGCTGTGCTGGTAGGCCACCTGCGAGCGATGGCTCAGGCGAGGCTCGAAGGGCGCCAGTTGCGCGGCGCTGAAGAATAATAAAGGCAGCTTGAGGCGCCGGGCCAGTTGCTGCAGCCCGGGCTCATCCTGCTTGAGGTCGATGCTGGCCAGGCCCGCGACGGCGTCCAGGTGCAAGCCGTGGGCCTTGAGGGTCTGCTCCAGCAGGTCGCCCAGCGTTTCGGCCGGGCAACCCCGTCGGCACCCCAGGCCGACGTACAGCGGCATGGCGATCAGGCCTGGCTCGAACGACGGTAGAGCCAGGCGCTGAGCAGGCCCAGGGCCAGCCAGAACGCGGCGTTGGTCAGCAGCGAGGCGACCTTGAACTCGGTTTCCAGGGCTTGGGGGGCAAGCATCTCATGCACTTCAGGCTGCGGTGCGCCGATCACGTGAGGGATGACCAGCAGTACCGCACCCACGATCTTGAACAGCCAGTTGTGGGCAAACGCGATCAGTGCCAGTCCCGCGGCGGTGGCAGCAGCGGTGCCCACCCACCAGGTCTGACGCTGGGCCAGGTCGGCGGCAGCGGTGCCCGGCAGCTCGGGCGGCAGGCCCAGGGTTGGCGCCAGGCAGAACACGGCAAAGCCGCCCAGGCCCCAGAGCGCACCGCTGAGCACGGTCTTCGGCGCGCGCAGGGTGTAGAGCGCGGCCAGGATCAGGGCAAAACCGACGGCCACCACCAGGTTGCCACCGGTGGTCGACAGTACGCGCTGCCAGCCATCTTCCGGTGCCCAGGCTTCGCTGTCGTGGTGATGGTCGGCCGCCACCCCGGGCGCGTGCGCGTGGGCTTCGACCGCCGGTGCCGCGCTTTCATAGGTTTCCGCCTCAAGAATCAGCGGCGCGACCCAGAAGCTTTGCAGCAGGGTCAGCAGCAGGGCGGCCAGCAGGCCGGCAAAACCTGCGGTGCGAGCGATACGCTTGATCATCGACAGCTACTCAGTGGCAAGGGAAGGCAGCGCTGTGGCGGGTGTCGTGGGCGGCATTGTGCACCGCTTCGATATGCGAAAAGCCGGCGAAGTACACCAGGCACAGGCCCAGCAGCGAGGCGCCGACGGCGACCAGCAGGCGCTGGCTGAGGCTGGACGGGGTAACGGCGGAATGACTGGCGGTGCTGGTACGCATGGCGCTTTCCTCTGGGTGTTGTCGGGCAACAGGCAAGCGCAACGAGCCCCTGCACGAGGACCGTCCAAGGGTTCAACAGCGCCCGCCCACCGCGGGTTTGTCAGAATCGGTATTGGGCCGGTCTCCGGGCTGGCGAGGGCAGGCTGATAGCCTTGCCACTGGCGTCACCTTCCCATGCCGGACTACAGGCACAGTGGTTCTGACGCTTTTCTCGCTTACCGTTGCGGGGGCAGCACCGGACTTGTCGGGCATGTCGATCACATGCGCTGACGCACCGGTTTCCCGTTTCACCCAGTCAAGGGCACCCAAACGAATGGCATAGCAAATCACGGGGGCGGCCGGGCGTCAATCGTGACAGCAGTTGACCACTCACCGGGCACTGCGTAGCCTAGCCGCTTCGAGGTTCTTCGGCAGCGACCGAAGCTAAGACGGGAACGCGGTACAAGCCGCGGCTGCCCCCGCAACTGTAAGCATTGAAGCGTTCGACACAGCCACTGCATCACTGCGGGAAGGCGTCGTTCGACTGGCTCGTCGGCCGGTGCAGTGCAAGCCAGGAGACCTGCCTCGAACAGTTTCCGACATTAAACCGGGCGGGGTGATCCGGTGGCGAACGCGCCCAGGTCAAGGTACCTGCGGCTCTCGTCGCGCATGCCCGCCATCCTGCCAAGGGCATCGACATGAAAACACTGGCCAAACTCCCTGTCACCATCGTTACCGGCTTTCTCGGCTCGGGCAAGACCACGCTGCTGCGGCACATGCTCGACAACGCCCAGGGGCGGCGCATCGCGGTGATCGTCAACGAGTTCGGCGAGCTGGGCATCGATGGCGAGATCCTCAAGCAGTGCAGCATCGGCTGCACCGAGGAAGAGGCCAGCGGCCGCGTCTATGAACTGGCCAACGGTTGCCTGTGCTGCACCGTGCAGGAAGAGTTCTTCCCGGTGATGCGCGAGCTGGTGGCCCGTCGCGGCGACCTGGACCACATCCTCATCGAAACCAGTGGCCTGGCCCTGCCAAAGCCTTTGGTCCAGGCCTTCCAGTGGCCGGAAATCCGCAATGCCTGCACCGTCGATGCGGTGATCACCGTGGTCGACAGCCCGGCCGTGGCCGCTGGCACCTTCGCCGCCTACCCGGACCAGGTCGATGCCCAGCGCAAGCTCGATCCGAACCTGGACCACGAGTCGCCACTGCACGAGCTGTTCGCCGACCAGTTGGCCAGCGCCGACCTGGTGGTGCTGAACAAGGCCGACCTGATCGCCGCCGCCGACCTGGCCAAGGTCCGCGCCGAGGTACAGGAAGAGCTGCCGCCAGCGGTCAAGGTGATCGAAGCGAGCAACGGCCGCCTGCCACTGGATGTGCTGCTGGGCCTGGGCGCCGAGTCCGAAGTGCACATCGATGGCCGCCGTACCCACCACGATTCCCATCATGACGGCGACGATCATGACGATCATGACCACGACGCCTTCGACTCGATCTCCATCGAATTGCCTGAAGCCGACGAAAGCCTGCTGCTCGATGCCCTGACCCAACTGGTGGTGCAGCACGGCATCCTGCGGGTCAAGGGCTTTGCCGCCGTGCCCGGCAAGCCGATGCGCCTGCTGATCCAGGGCGTGGGCACCCGTTTCGACAAGCATTTCGACCGCGCCTGGCGCAGTGAAGAACCGCGCACCACACGCCTGGTGCTGATCGGCCAGGAACTGGATGCCGCGCACCTGGAGGCGAGCCTGCGCGCCGCCCTGGGCGCCTGATCCATGCACCTGCTGCGGACCCAGCCCGGTGGTTTCGTACCGGACGACAGCATTGCCGACCTCGGCCAGACCCCGGCCGAGCTGGTAATCCTCTGCAGCGGTGACTCGCACCTGGCACTGCTGGCCGAAACTGCCCGGCAGTTGCCCGAGGATTATCCCAGCCTGCGCCTGGCCAACCCCATGCAGGTGCAGAACCACGCCTCGGTCGACCTCTATATCGACGAGGTGCTGCGCCATGCCAAGGTCATCCTGGTGTCGTTGCATGGCGGGGTCGGCTACTGGCGCTACGGTGTCGAGCAGCTACTGGAGCTGGCGAACCGTGGCGTCAAATTGATCCTGGTACCTGGTGACGATCACCCGGACCCGGAACTGACCGGCCTAGGCAACGTGCCGGCCGAACAGGCCGAACGGCTCTGGCACTTTTTGCGCCAGGGCGGCAAGGCCAACGCCCTGAACCTGTTCAACTGCCTGGCCAGCCTCTGGCTCGGGCGCGACTACCCTTGGGCTGAACCGCAGCAACTACCGCGTACGGCGGTGTACCACCCTGAAAGGGCCGCTGCCGAATTGCAGGACTGGTTCGGCCAGTGGCAGGTCGAACAGCCGGTGGTACCCATCCTGTTCTACCGCTCGCACCTGCAGGCGGCCAACACCGCTTTTATCGATACGTTTTGCCAACGCTTGCAACGGGCCGGGCTCAACCCCTTGCCGATTGCCGTGGCCAGCCTCAAGGAGGCCGGCTGCCTGGCCCAGGTCGAAGCCTGGCTGGACGAGGTCGACGCTGCGCTGATCATCAACACCACGGGCTTTGCCCAGTCCAGCCCGGAGCAGCCGCACCTGCGACCGTTTCGCCGGGATATTCCGGTGCTGCAGGCGATCTGCGCCCAGGATAACGAGCCGGGCTGGCAGGCCAGCGAGCAGGGCCTGGGCGCTCGCGACCTGGCGATGCATATCGTTTTGCCGGAGCTGGACGGGCGCATCATCACCCGGCCGATCAGCTTCAAGGACCTGGCCTGGCGCAGCGAACGCAGCCAGTCGGACGTGGTCTGCTACCGGCCCCATGCCGAACGCATGGACTTTGTCGCCGAACTGGCCCGGCGCTGGTGTGCATTGGCGCAGTTGCCCAACCGTGACAAGCGCGTGGCCCTGGTGCTGGCCAACTACCCGACCCGCGACGGGCGCATCGGCAACGGCGTGGGGCTGGACACCCCGGCAGCGGCGCTGAACATCCTGCGCGCCCTCAAGGCCCAGGGCTACCCGCTGGCCGAGCTGCCCGACAGCGGCACGGCGCTGATCCAGGCGCTGCTGGGCGGGGTCAGCAACGACCTGGACAGCCTCGACCAGCGACCCTGCCTGCAAAGCATGGCCCTGGACGACTACCTGGCCGCTTTCGCCGCCTTGCCCCAGGCCAACCAGGACGCCGTGCGCGAGCGCTGGGGCGAGCCGCAGCAGGACCCGATGTTCCGCAATGGCCGGATGATGGTCGCCGGCCTGCGCTTCGGCCTGACCTTCGTCGGTATCCAGCCGGCGCGGGGCTACCAGCTGGACCAGAGCGCGGTGTACCACGACCCCGACCTGGTGCCGCCGCACGGTTACCTGGCGTTCTATTTCTGGTTGCGCCACGGCTTTGCCGCCGATGCGCTGATCCATGTCGGCAAGCACGGCAACCTTGAGTGGCTGCCGGGCAAGGGTGTCGGCCTGTCCGACCGTTGCTGGCCCGATGCCTTGCTCGGGCCGCTGCCGAACATCTACCCCTTTATCGTCAACGACCCGGGCGAGGGCGCCCAGGCCAAGCGCCGCACCCAGGCGGTGATCATCGATCACCTGATGCCGCCGTTGACCCGTGCCGAGACCTACGGCCCGCTGCGTCACCTGGAGGCGCTGGCCGACGAGTACTACGAGGCGCAGTTGCTCGACCCGCGCCGGGCCGCCGAGCTGCAACGTGACATCCTTGAACTGGTGCGCAACAACCATATCGACCGTGAGCTGCAACTCGAAGGCGAGCTGGACGATGCCGCCGTGTGGCTGCCGCGCCTGGACACCTACCTGTGCGACCTCAAGGAATCGCAGATCCGTGACGGCCTGCATGTGTTCGGCGAATCGCCGGTCGGCCGCCTGCGCAGCGATACCTTGCTGGCCTTGCTGCGGGTCGCCCGTGGCGATGGCCGCGGTGCCAATGCCAGCCTGCTGCGGGCGCTGGCCAGGGCCTTGGCGCTGGGCTTCGATCCGCTCGATTGCGACCTCGGTCAGCCCTGGGAAGGGCCGCGTCCGGTGCAATTGCAGGGGCTTGGCAACGACCTGTGGCGCACCGCGGGTGACACTCGCGAGCGTCTCGAAGCCTTGGCGTTGATGCTGATCGAACAGAGCCTCGCCGGTGTGACGCAGGTTCCACAGGACGAGCCCTGGGCCGAGGTGCGCGCCGTGTTGCAGGCCCTGGTCGACACCGTTGCGCCACAGCTGGACGCCTGCGGTCCCGCCGAACTGCAGGGATTGCTGGCCGCCTTGCAGGGCCGCTTCGTGCCGGCGGGTCCCAGCGGTGCACCGAGCCGCGGTCGTCTCGACGTGCTGCCGACCGGTCGCAACTTCTATACCGTCGATGTGCGCAACCTGCCGACCACCACCGCCTGGCGCATCGGTTTCGCCTCGGCCAACCTGATTCTCGAACGTCACCTGCAGGAGCATGGCGATCACCTGCGCCAGCTGGGCCTGTCGGTATGGGGCACGGCGACCATGCGCACCGGCGGCGACGACATCGCCCAGGCCATGGCCTTGCTCGGCGTGCGCCCGGTGTGGGCCAGCGGCAGCCAGCGGGTCGATGACTTCGAGATCCTGCCCCTGAGCCTGCTCGACCGGCCACGGGTGGATGTGACCTTGAGGGTCTCGGGGTTCTTCCGCGACGCCTTCGGCAACCTGATCAAATTGTTCGACGCCGCCGTGCAAGCGGTGGCGGCGCTGGACGAGCCCGACGACCTCAACCCGTTGGCGGCACGGGTGCGCAGCGAGCGGGCGGAGCTTGAGCAGCAGGGGCTGAGCGGCGAGCAGGCGGCACGCCAGGCCGGCTGGCGGATTTTTGGCGCCAAGCCGGGTGCCTATGGCGCCGGTGTGCAGAACGCCATCGACGGGCGCCTGTGGCACAACCGCCAGGACCTGGCCGAGGTCTACCTCAACCACGGCGGGTACGCCTACGGTACGGCCGACCAGGGTACCCCGGCACGCGCCGACTTCGCCCGGCGCCTGGCCCGGGTGCAGGCGGTGATCCAGAACCAGGACAACCATGAGCACGACCTGCTCGATTCCAACGACTACTACCAGTTCCAGGGCGGCATGCTGGCCGCGGTGGAAAGCCTGGGTGGCCAGGCCGTGGCCAGCTACCACGGCGACCACAGCCAGCCGGACCGACCGCGTATCCGCACCTTGAAAGAAGAGCTCAACCGGGTGATCCGCGCCCGCGCGCTCAATCCCAAGTGGATCGACGGGGTCAAGCGCCACGGCTATAAAGGTGCCTTCGAACTGGCGGCCACCGTCGATAACCTGTTCGCCTTCGATGCCACCACGCACCTGATCGACGATCACCATTACCGGTCGCTGGCCGATGCCTATGTGCTCGACGGCCCGACCCGCGACTTTATCCGCCAGCACAACCCCGAAGCCCTGCGCGATATCACCGAGCGCCTGCTCGAAGCCCAGCAGCGCGGCCTCTGGGAACAACCGGGCAGCTACCGCCAGGCCCTGGAAGAGCAACTGCTGGACGGCGAGGAAGAGACTTGAGATGACTGAACCTGCACATTTTCCCCTGTCTGCCGTGGTCGGTGCCGATGAACTGAAGCTGGCCCTGTGCCTGACCGCCATCGATCCGAAGATCGGCGGCGTGTTGATCGAAGGCCCGCGCGGCATGGCCAAGAGCACCCTGGCCCGGGGCCTGGCCGATCTGCTCGGCGACGGGCCGTTCGTGACCTTGCCGCTGGGTGCCAGCGAGGAGCGTCTGGTCGGTACCCTGGACCTGGACGCGGCACTGGGGCAGGGCAAGGCGCAGTTCTCGCCGGGGGTGCTGGCCAAGGCCGACGGCGGCGTGTTGTACGTCGATGAAGTCAACCTGCTGGCCGATCACCTGGTCGACTTGCTGCTGGATGTGGCCGCCAGTGGCACCAACCGGGTCGAACGTGATGGCATCTCCCACCGCCACAGCGCCCGCTTCGTGCTGATCGGCACCATGAACCCGGAAGAAGGCGAGCTACGCCCGCAGTTGCTCGATCGCTTCGGACTCAACGTTGCCCTGCACGGGCAACCGGCCCCCGAGGCGCGCGGGCAGATCATTCGCCGGCGCCTGGATTTCGACGCCGACCCGCAGGCGTTCTGCGCCCAGTGGGCGCCAGCCCAGGCGCAGCTGCGCCAGCGCTGTCAGCAGGCCCGTGAGCAACTGGCGCAGATTGCGCTGGACGACCAGGCCCTGGCGCAGATCACCGAGCGGTGTTTTGCCGCCGGTGTCGACGGCCTGCGCGCCGACCTGGTCTGGCTGCGCGCCGCCCGCGCCCATGCCGCCTGGCGCGGTGCCGGGCAGATCGAGACGCAGGATATCGATGCGGTGGCCGAATTCGCCCTGCGTCATCGGCGTAATGAACAGGCCCCTCAGCAGCCGCCTGGCGCCTCGTCCCAAGGTGCTCAGGCCGCAGCTGAGCAGCCGGGGCAGGGCACCTGGGGTGAAATGCCAGCCCAGGCCGCACCCACAGGTGCCCGGCGCGAGGTACCGAACTGGGCAAAAAAGCCCTGAGCATCCGCCGCTCGGCCACGGCGGATGCCCGGCCCCGGCCAGGTGCCATCGAGCAGGGTTCCCGAGGGCGCGCCCGCGAGGCGGGCGGCGGTGTGGTCGCCTGGCCGGCCACCTTGCTCAAGGGCCGGCCCCGGCAGCGCCGTGACCTGCGCTGGCAGCAGCGCACGGCCAGCGCCCATGAACTGTGGCTGGTGATTGTCGATGCCTCGGCCTCGACCCGGCGTCACCAGGCCTTGAGCCAGGCCAAGGGTTTGCTCGCCGGGTTCTTCGACCAGGCCTACCGGCAGCGGGCACGTCTGGCCTTGTTGACCGCCAGCGGCAATGCACCGCACTGGCAGCGCCATGGCCTGAAGGCCTCGGCGGCCCTGCAACCCTGGCTCGACAGCCTCGGCGCCGGCGGCGGTACGCCGCTGCTGGCGGCCCTGGAGCAGGCTCGTGACTGGTTGCAGGCACGCCAGCGCCGCTATCGGCAGGAGCAGCAACGTTGCCTGGTCCTGACCGACGGCAGGCTCAAGGCCTGGCCTGCGTTGCAACCAATGCCTTGTCCGAGCCTGGTCGTGGATATCGAGCGCTCGCCCGTGCGTCTGGGACGCGCACAGTTGTTGGCGCAGCAGTTGGGCGCCGACTACCGGACGATTGAAAGTTTTAAACGGATTGAATAACAAAGGCACGTACCGAACAGTACGTGAGGGTGTTGCGACCTAATGTCGCAGTGTTGGAATCGGGCAACTTGCAAGTTGCCCGGCGCGCACCCTGAAGATACGCGCCGCTTATCAACTCAAGTGTCGATGCAACTTACTTGGGCATCGACCAGTCTTGCAGCTGGCAGCCTTGTTGTTTCAGTTCGGCGCGCATTTCCTCGATCAGACCAGCCAGGCGTGCCGGGTCCGAATAGATGCTGCTGGAGACCTGCTTGGCGCCCAGTCGGGTGCTGGTCCGGTCGATCACCGCCAGGCTCAGTACCCCGGTGCCATTGGGCGAATCCCAGGCAACGCAGTGGTAGGGTTCGAAAGCGTGGTCGGCAATCAGCAGTGCTTCGTTGACTCGCAGCGGAGCATTCATGGGTTCGGTCTCTCTGTGGGCCCAAACATCTATATAAACCGCAAGCGTTTGCGGTGAGTTACTTGTACTGATGCGCGCAGTACGGGGTGGAGTCACAAGCGACTTGAAAATAATTGTTTCAGTGCAAAAAAAATCGCCCCTGCGCGTGGCGCCTCAGACGTTGAAAGTTCAGGAAAATTCCCTGGGCTATGCATTCTTTCAATGCTTTGCAGACAGACGGTAGTGGGCGTTTGACGCATCGTTGCTACTGTTACAAACGGGCCTGCCAACTTGCTGTTTCTACTTAAAATTCCAACAATTGGCGCCAAGGAAAGGTCATGCTTGAACCTGCATCCAACCGCAGCCTGCTGATCGTCGACCCTTGCGACGATTGCCACCGATTATTGCCAGGCTTGCGCAGTGTCGGCTGGGATGTTCGAAGCTGTACGCTTTCGTCAGCCCTGGAGTATCCCTGCGATGTCGGCCTGCTGCGTTTGCAGGCTAATCACCTGCGTCACCCCGATGCGGTCAAGGACCTGATCAGCCGTAGCAACACCGAATGGATTGCAGTGCTCAGCCCTGATGAACTGCGCATGCAGAACGTCGGTGACTTTGTCTGCGAATGGTTCTTCGACTTTCACACCTTGCCCTTCGACGTGTCCCGGGTGCAGGTCACCATTGGCCGCGCCTTCGGCATGGCGCGCCTGCGTGGCAAGGGCAATACCCATGTGGAGGAGCTCGAACACGAGCTGCTGGGCGATAGCCGGCCGATTCGCGAGCTGCGTAAGCTGCTCAGCAAGCTGGCGCCCACCGAGTCGCCAGTGCTGATTCGCGGCGAGAGCGGCACCGGCAAGGAACTGGTGGCGCGCACCCTGCATCGCCAGTCGCAGCGCCACGACAAACCCTTTGTGCCGATCAACTGCGGGGCGATCCCGGAACATTTGATTCAATCGGAACTGTTCGGCCATGAGAAGGGCGCATTTACCGGCGCCCACCAGCGCAAGGTCGGTCGCATCGAGGCGGCCAATGGCGGCACGCTGTTTCTCGACGAAATCGGTGACTTGCCCCTGGAGCTGCAGGCCAACCTGCTGCGTTTCCTGCAGGAAAAGCACATCGAACGGGTCGGTGGCAGCCAGCCGATCAACGTCGATGTGCGGGTGCTGGCAGCTACCCACGTCGATCTGGAAAAGGCCATTGCTTGCGGTCGCTTTCGTGAGGACCTGTATTACCGGCTCAACGTCCTGCAAGTGGTCACCGCGCCCTTGCGCGACCGGCACGGCGACCTGTCGATGCTGGCCAACCACTTTGCCCACTTCTACAGCCTGGAAACCGGGCGACGTCCGCGCAGTTTCAGTGAGGACGCCCTGGTGGCGATGGGCAAGCACGACTGGCCGGGCAATGTGCGCGAACTGGCCAACCGGGTCAGGCGTGGCCTGGTTCTGGCCGAAGGCCGGCAGATCGAGGCCCAGGATTTGGGCCTGGTCAGCCAGCATGCTTTCGCACCGAGCATGGGCACCCTCGAAGACTACAAGCACCGCGCCGAGCGCCAGGCCTTGTGCGATGTGCTCAACCGGCACAGCGACAACTTGAGCATTGCCGCCAAGGTGCTGGGGATTTCCCGGCCGACGTTCTATCGGTTGCTGCGTAAACACCAGATTCGCTGAACTACGGGCCTTGGGAATGATTTGCTGTAGGAGCGGGCTTGCCCCGCGATTGGATGTGGCTGACAGCTCGCAATCGCAGGGCAAGCCCGCTCCCACAGTTCAGTGGCCTACCATGAAAAAGCCCGCCGAGGCGGGCTTTTTCATAGGGGCCGGGATCAGAAGTAGTACGGGAATTTCAGGCTGAAGGAGAAGTCCGGCGAGTCTTCGGTCAGGCCGATGGCGAGGTTGGGGACGATGGTCAGGTTGTCGGTGGCGGCAAGGGTCATGCCGATGTTGAAGTTGGCCGAGTTGTAGTCGCTGTTGGACACCGATTGCCAGTCGCCACCATCGGGCTTGATCTTGGTCTTGCGGGCGAACTGGTCGGTGAACGAGAACGACATACTCATCTTCTCGTTCAAGGCGAATGCAATACCGGCACCGACCTGCCAGGAGTCGCCGAGTTTCACGTCACCCGGGACCTTGGTGTTGACCGTCGGGCTGATGTCGCTGAACGAATCCTCCATGTTGTAGGTGTAGGCCAGGCTGCCGAACAGCACGGCCGGGTCGAAGGTCTTGACCAGCGAGATACCCGGTGTGATCGCCCACACACCGTTGCCGGTCGGCAGGTCTTCAGGCACCGAGAGGTTGTCGTTGTTGGGGTCGTTGACCAGTTTGATGCCATAGGGATCATCCCCGGTCGGGGCCTTGACGCGCAGGGTGAGGACCGCGTCGGGCAGGTTTTCCGATTCATCGAGGAATTTGTAGGCCACACCGAAGTTGACATCGCCGATGGTCGGATCGCGGGTGACGCTTGCGTCGGAGGTGGTCGGACCAGCACCACCGGCACCTCCGGAGGAGTAGGTCGATTCGCGGTAGACCACCGGGACGTTGATGTCGAACTGCCAGCGTTGGTCCAGGTTGTAGCGGGCGGTCAGGTCCAGGGTCCAGTTGTCGGCCTTGATGCGGTCCAGGTTGATGTTGCCGAGGAAAATCGAGTCCAGCGCCAGGAAACCGTTGAGCACCAGGGCACGGGTATCGTAGTGCGTGTAGGTCAGGCCGGTTTCGACACTGAACTTGCCGCCGCCGAAGAAGCCGCTGGCTTCGTCGTACAGGTTGGACACACTCTGCGCCGGTTCCGAGTCTTCCTTGAGCGACTGGCCGTATGAACTGCCGGTGGTTCCCGGCGCACCCGCGGCCACCGTCTGACCACCCTTGACCGATTCGGCGGGGGACTTGGTCAGACGTTTGGGAGGCGGTGCCGCCGGTGCTTCTTCAACCTGGCGAACGCGCTGTTCGAGGACCATCAGCGCCTTCTGCTGTACTTCGTAACGCTGTTTCAACTCCATGAGTTCTTGTTTTAATGCTTCGACCTGAGGGTCCGGTGCTGCGTGGAGCAATGTCGCCGGGGTCAGGCTACTCAAACAAACGATAGCTCTGAACGTTAACGATCGGTGCATGGGTTAGCCGTCCCTTCTAACTGCATTTGATGAGACTGAGCGTAGATCAGAATCCGAGAGTGCGAAGACCTTTGAGCTGGTCCAGGTTCCCGTTCACCGACCCGGCGCTAGGCACGTTTTCACGCAGTACGACATTGAGGGAGGTGAAGTTGCTGACCCGGTTTCCGCTGCCAAGCAAGGTCGTGTTCTGCATCAGTCCACCCTGGCCCAGGCGTTGCGCACTGCTGCCCTGGTTGTTGTTGGCGACGATGTTGAACTGCACACCGCTGCCGGTGGAGGATACGCTCAGCGAACCTGCGCCATTGGCGCCAACCAGGGTCGAACCTGCGGCCAGTGCCTCGCCTTGTGGTTGTGTGGCGGGTGCCTGGTTGGCCTTGGTGACGTTGATATCGACGTTATTGTAGGCGGCGTTGTTGTCGCCGGCCGCTCGCACGACCTGAGTGACGCCTTCGGTGCTGTTCAGGCCGCTGCCGCCGGTGACGGTACCGGTGCCGGCACTTTGCGTGCGCGCCGAGTTCATGCCTTTTTCATCGATCATCGACACATAGAACTGGGGCTTGATGGTCGTTTGCTGGACTTGCATCGAGGAGGTTGCCCCGATCACTTCGCCATTGGCATTTTGCCAGGCGCTGGTCATGACGATGCCGAAACTGACGATGCGTCCTGGCATGACATAGCGACCCCGCAGGTTCGCCAGTTCCTGGTCCTTCAATTCGATGGGCTTGAGTGTCTGTGCCTGGGTCGGCAGGCTGGCAGCCAGGCAAACCATGGCCAGCCACAGTGGAGTCTTCATTGGATGCTCCCGGAGCTTCATGCTCCCTTGTCATTAGAAGAAGTCGCTCTGGATGAATCCGAAATCCATCAACTCGGCGTCTTGCACCGGGGTGAAGGCGTTGACGCGGTTCTTGGCGGTCAGCGGCAGAGGCGGGGTGAGCAAGACATTGTTCTTGTCATAACCCTTGCCGATGACGGCGAAGATGATGCCGTTCCAGCCTTTGACAAAGTCGTCGAGCTTGTAGCGTTTATGGCCGAGCACCGGGTCGCCGATGTACACCCAGCCTTTGTCGACGCGTTGCATGACGACAAAATGCTTGTAGCCACGTACATCCATCAGCACCACTACGGGAATGCGCACATTGTTCAAGGCGTCGGGTTGTACCCGGTAGCCACGGGCACGCATGCCGAGGCTTTCTATGTACTTCTTCATGTCGAGCATGGAGAAGCCCTGGACCTTGACCAGATCCTGATCGGCGTGGGCCAGCATGCCTTCGATAATCTGTTCTTCATTCACGTCCAGCCAATAGGCCTGGCGCAAGATGGTCGCCAGGGCTGCTGCACCGCAACTGAAGTCGGTTTTCTGTTGCACCAGGTCGGCGAATTTGCGCTCGCGCACGCTCTGGATGGGCTTGAACACCACCGCACCACCCGGCAGGACGGAGAGGGGCATCTGGGCCGCTTCGCTGATGCTGGCTACGCAAAGCAAAAACGCCAGGGCGATAATGCGCATGAGTGGACGCCTTCTGGTTCGAGTTGAAAAAAGGCCCCCCGAAGGGGGCCTCCAGACCGCGGTCATTACATCGAAGTGTTGGAGATGGCCAGCGAGTTGCTTTGTTGGTTGCCCACACCAGCAGCCACGTTGACACCCAGGTTGCCACTGCCGCCATTCACCGAACCGCTCAGGGTTGCAGTGTTGGTTACAGGGTTAGCCCAGCCGGTTGGGGTCAGCACTTGGAACGAGACAGTTTTGCTCAGCTCAAACGAGTCGCTCTCGCTGAAGCTTTTTGCTTTTTCCCACTCGGACTCAGACGACTTGCTGCCCGATTTCTCGAAGGAGGACTCGAACTTCTTCTCGAACGAAGAGTCGCGCTCTTTCTCGAACGAGGAGCTGTTCTTTTTCTCCCACGATTTATCGACATCTACGTACAGCGATGCATTCAGCTCAGCTTCCACGGACTTGGTTTTTTCGCCATTGTGATGACGGCCATAATCCCAGGAAACGGTTTTGGAGGCATCGAAGCTAGCTTCCAGATCAGCATCCAGGGTGAAGCTCTTCGAGCCACTTGCCTTATGCATGTTGGAGCCGCTTGCTTCGTAGTGGTTAGAGCCACTTGCGCTGTGGCTCTTCGAACCGGCCACTTCGAAGCTCGAGGACCTGCTTTGGCTGCCGCTGGCTTCGAACGATTTCTCGCGAGAAGAGCTGCCACTGATGTCTGTGGTGAAGGTCAGAGTATCTACACGATAGGTCCGATCGGCGTTGTTGATGACCACCAGGCCTGGGCCGCTTTGCTCGGCAGAGGCGGTAGCGCTTGCATTACCCAGCGGCGCATTGGTGTTGGCAATGGCCATGGTGTTTTTCTGTTGGTTGAGGTCGCCGGCGGCAATGTTGATGCCCATGTTGCCGCTGCCATTTTCACCCGATCCGCTCATCACAGCGGAGTTGGTGGCGCCGTGGTTGTAGACCTTGTTGTTGTTGCTGTACTGAGTGACGCGTGCAGTGGATTCGGCATCGCCGAATACGAAGGTGTTATCGATTTCCGACACGGAGCCGGCGTTGGCGATGGCGGCGGCGTTGTCTTGTTGGTTGCCGTTACCGGCCGCCACGTTGACGCCGACGTTGCCGCTGGTGCCGCTGGCCGAGCTGGACATCTCGGCATCGTTCTCGGTGCCTTCGTTTACGATGTAGTTGTTGGTGCTGCTCTGCTTGTCGTACGCACTGGCATCGGCGTAGACGCTGATTTTGGTTGGTGGTTTTTGGTGGTGGTTGTGATGATGACCACGACGATCGTTTTGCCCAGCTTGTACAGCAACAGCCATGACCGCAGCAATTGCGAAAACCAGAGGCTTGAGTGCCATCGAGGGTTTCATGGTGATTCTCCGTACTTTATTTTAGGTTAAGTGTTGTTCTTACCTGTTTGGGTCAATCCACGACCCGTACGCTCAGGGTGTTGGCCATGCGGTTTCCCACCCCGGCGCTCTGATTCAGCTGAATCACCCCACGGCTACCGGTGAAGGCCTGGTCACTGGTAGTGACCTGGCGATGGCCGGGTGCGGAGTCAGCTGGATCGGAGCTTCTGAGCAGCGCCACGTTCTGTTGCATGAGGACGCTGTCGTCGAGACTTTGTGGCTGGGCACTGATGCTGATGCGCAGTGCGTTGGCTTGCTGGTTGCTGGCGCCCGCGCTCTGGTTGACTCCCAGAGCACCGCTGCCGTTGGTGAAGGCGTCGCCCTGGATGCTGGACCGGGCATCCATCGCAGGGTCGACCTGTGTGCGCAGGCGCTGGCGAACCTCTGTGGTCGCGCTGGCGTCATGGCCAATGGCGAAGGCCCGCACGTTGGCCTGCTGCTGTAGATCGCCGGCAGCCTGGTTGACCGTGAGGTTGCCCTGGTACTGCTTGCCGGAATTGTCGATGGTGGCGTTGTTGATCACTGGGGACTGGGCGAAGGCCGATGCACTGCAAAACGTGGCCAGAATCAGCAGCGTGTGCCTCATCTCACTTGCCTCCGGTCAGGATCTGCAGGGGCGCCAGGCCCTTCTGCACGGTTGAGTTGACCATGTTGGAGATGCCGTTGCCTGAGCCGGTACCACGTCCACCGGCCAGGTTGGGCAGTTGGCTCTGGTTGCTGATATTGCCGCCCAGGTTGTTGGTCTGTTGCGTGACCAGGGAGGAGATACCTGCGCCACTGCTGATGCCGGCAAAGTCACCGTCGCTCAATTCGTTAGTCTGTTTGAGGATGTGCGCGGACGGGTTGGTATTGACGGTGGTCGGGTAGGGATCGGGCATGAGGGGCTTGACCACCGCATTGCGGGGCTGCACATCACGGGTAATGACGACGATTCCGTTCTCGGCCTGGGCAGTCATACTGAAGCTTGCTCCCAGTGCACATCCGATCAACAGGAGGCGATAAATGCCTTTATCCAGTTTCCTCACGATGGCAATTCCTTATTCAGAGCGCTGGGCTGTGCAGCGTTGCAAGGAAGAGAGCAGAAGCTGTGCCGGTTTTTATTTGCCACGTAAAAACAACGGCTTGTCGTTATGTGGAAGAATTGTCAAAAAAATGTTGTAACGCTGTTGAGACACGGGTGGTGAGCACGCCCCGACCGTGCCGCCGCCATTGCTCATCAAGGGGCTCGCACGTCGACTGTTTCAGGCGTTTAACACTTTTCCGCGAACATGCTCGGTCCGCTCTAGCTCGCGGCTTTGCACTGTGTGGAGTGTTTCAGGAATGGACATGTTGCAGCAATGATGCGGTCAGGCCCCGAGCAATCGGGTGACGGCTGCAAAGGCTGCACACTTACGCTGCGCCCAGTCGCCCTGCAGCACCTGACAAGGCTGCTGGTGCAGGGCCAGCCAGTCGTGGGTGGCCTGGAAAAACGCCTGGCGCTCGCTCAGTGCCGGCTGGCAGCGTTGCCCGTCGTCGTGCCAGGCGATGGACTCGGGGCTGAGCAGCAAGTGCAGGTCATAGTGGCGCATCAATAAAGCTTCCTCGAGCCATGCCGGGCAAGCGCCAAACAAGGCGCGACTCCAGAGGATATTGCTCAACAGATGCGTATCGAGAATCAACAGCGTCGGTTGTTTGGCGCGCGCGGCGTCTTCCCAGGCCAGCTGGCCCAGTGCTATCGCCGGAATGTCAGCGTAGCAGGTCTCGCGGGCTTCGCTGTCGATAAAGTGCCGTACGTACTCATCGACCACTATGCCGCCAAATTTGGCGTGAATCGCTTGCGCCAACCAGCTTTTGCCGCTGGATTCCGGGCCGGTCAGCACCAGGACCTTCATGCGCAGACCAATGCCGGATCGCGCCGCCATTCACGCCAGCCTTGCACCGCAATCAGGGTGAACAGGGCATAGAGTGCTGCGGTCAGGTACAGCGCCTTGTACAGGAACAAGCCGACGAAGATCACATCCAGCACGATCCACAGCGGCCAGCACTGCACACGTTTTTGTGCCATCCACAGTTGCGCCACCAGGCTGAAAGCAGTCAGTGCCGCGTCCAGCCAGGGTTGTGCGGCATCGGTCCAGGTGGCCATGGCCGCGCCCAGGGCCAGGCTGCCCAGCAGGCCAACGCCGAGGTGGAAGATCATCGACTGGGTGCCCAGGCTGCTGACCTGGCGGGCCTGGTGCTTGCTGTCGGGGCGGGTCCACTGCCACCAGCCGTAGAGTTGGAGCACGGCGTAGATCAGTTGCAGGAGCATGTCCGAGTACAGGCGCACTTCGAAGAAAATCCAGCTGTAGAGCAGCACCATCACCAGGCCGATGGGCCAGCACAGCGGGTTCTGGCGGGTAGTGAGCCACACGGCGATAACGCCGAGCACGGCGGCGAACAATTCGAGGCCGGACATCGGCGTTCCTTGGCAGGTTCGAAGGGAGGGGCGGGGATTGTACCTTGTATGACGCCCCGGTAGGAGCGGGCTTGCCCCGCGATGCGATGCGACTGGTACACCGCAATCGCGGGGCAAGCCCGCTCCCACAGCAAGACCGCGACTACCGCTGGTGCGTTACACCCGGAACTGGCCCAACAACCGATCCAGTTGCTCGCGCAACTGGTTCAACGCCACCCCGGCATCGCTCGATTGTTGCGCGGCCATGGCGGTCTGGCGCGACAGGTCGGCGGTGTCGGTGACGTTGCGGTTGATTTCCTCGACCACGTGGGACTGTTGCAGCGTGGCACTGGCAATCGAGGCATTGAGGGCGGTGAGGTTGTTCAGGGCCTGGCTGATGGCGTCCAGGCTGACGCCGGCCTGGCTGGCCTGCTCGATGGTCTGGCGCGACGCTTCGCTGCTGGCGTCGATGGCTTTGACCGCTGCCTCGGATTGTCCCTGCAGGTGCTCGATCATGGTCTGGATCTCTGCCGTCGATTGCTGGGTGCGCTGGGCCAGCAGGCGCACCTCATCGGCGACCACGGCAAAACCACGGCCTTGCTCGCCCGCCCGGGCCGCCTCGATGGCGGCATTGAGGGCCAGCAGGTTGGTCTGCTCGGCAATCGAACGGATCACTTCAAGCACGCTGCCGATCTTGGTGCTCTGGCTGGCCAGCGCCTGGATCACCTGCACGGCTTCATCGATGGTGCCCGACAGCTGATCGATCTGCTGCAAGCTGCCATGGATACTGCTTTGCCCCTGCTGGGCGCGGTGCTGGGCCTCTTGCATTTCGCTGGAGGCCTGCTCGGCATTCCTGGCCACATCCTGCACGGCGTAGGTGACTTCGTTGATGGCGGTCGCCACTTGCTCCATCTGTTGTGATTGCTGCTCGCTGCGATGCTGGGCCTGGTTGGCGTTGCTGCCGACATCCATGGCCGACTGCCCCAGGGCATGGGCCGCCCCCTGCAATTGGCCGATGACGCCTTGCAACTTGCCGGCAAAGCGGTTGAAGTGCTCACCCAGGTGGGTCACTTCATCGCGGCCATGGGTGTCCAGGCGCCGGGTCAGGTCGCTTTCGCCACTGGCGATCATGGCCATGGCGTCCACCGCTTCCTGCAAGGGGCGGGCGATGCTGCGGGCGATCAGCATCACCAACAGGGCCATGACCAGGGCGATGCCCAGGCCCAGCAAGGAGGCGTCGCGCAACTGGCGCATGAACTCGGCCTGCATGTCATCGATGTAGACCCCCGAGCCGATGACCCAGCCCCAGGGCTTGAACAGCTGGATATAGGAGGTCTTTGCCACCGGCTCGCTGGCCCCGGGCTTGGGCCAGCGGTAGTCGATGCTGCCGGCGCCCTGGGTGCTGGCCAGCCTTGCCATCTCGCTGAACAGGGCGAAACCGTCGGGGTCGCGGATGCCGGAGAGGTCCTGGCCATCGAGCTTGGGGTTGGTGGGGTGCATGATCATCTTCGGCCCCAGGTCGTTGATCCAGAAGTAGTCGTTCTGGTCATAGCGCAAGCCGCGCACCGCACTCAGGGCTTGTTGCTGGGCAGCTTCGCGGCTGAGGCTGCCGGCGGCTTCCAGGCCCTGGTAGTAGGCCAGCACGCCGGCTGCGGTTTCCACCACATGGCGAGTCTTCTCGGCCTTGGCCTGGTACAGGTCGCCGTGGATCTGCCGGAGCATCAGCAGGCCCAGGGTCAGCAGCATCACCACCGCCACCACCAGGATCAGCCACAAGCGGCGGCTGATGGACATTGTGCGAAGCATCTTCATGGAACGGTCACCCCACTTGTTTTTATTCTTGTGCGCATCCCAGCATGCTTTTGTCCCTGCACCCACTCGACCAAGGGCTAAGTGCCTGATGTGTCGAGCTGTGTTGCGCCGACCAGCAGCGTTTGCACGAGAGGTCTGATAGGATTTCGGCCCCTTCGGGATAAACCTGAAGGGTGTGTGATCTTTTCTGGGGGAATAATGGATCTTTGGGCTGGCCTGCAGGCCGTCATACTGGGTATTGTCGAAGGCTTGACCGAGTTCTTGCCGATTTCCAGCACCGGTCACCAGATCGTTGTCGCGGACCTGATCAATTTCGGTGGTGAGCGGGCCATGGCCTTCAACATCATCATCCAGCTGGGTGCGATCCTCGCTGTAGTCTGGGAATTTCGCCGCAAGATCTTCGACGTGGTGCTGGGCTTGCCCAAGGAGCGCCAGGCACAACGCTTCACCATCAACCTGCTGATCGCCTTCACACCGGCGGTGATCCTCGGTGTGCTGTTCGCCGACCTGATCCACGAGTACCTGTTCAACCCCATCACCGTGGCCACGGCACTGGTGATCGGCGGGGTGATCATGCTCTGGGCCGAGCAACGCAAGCACCAGATCAAGGTCGAGCAGGTCGATGACATGCGCTGGACCGATGCCCTGAAAATCGGTTGCGCCCAGTGCCTGGCGATGATCCCGGGTACGTCGCGTTCCGGTTCGACCATCATCGGCGGCCTGCTGTTCGGCCTGTCGCGCAAGGCGGCCACCGAGTTCTCGTTCTTCCTGGCCATGCCGACCATGGTGGGCGCGGCGGTGTATTCGGGCTACAAGTACCGCGAGCTGTTCCAGCCCGGCGACTTCCCGGTGTTCGCCATCGGTTTCGTGGTCTCGTTCATCTTCGCCATGATCGCGGTGCGTGGCTTGCTGCGTTTTATCGCCAACCACAGCTATGCGATGTTCGCCTGGTACCGCATCGTCTTCGGCCTGATCATCCTGGCGACCTGGCAGTTCGGCCTGGTCGACTGGTCCGTGGCGCACGGTTGAGTCGATGAGCCGTTCACAATCGCGCGCCGCACCGGCAAACGGTGCCATCCAGCATCCGCGCAGCAAGCTGCTGGCTTTTGTCGGCCTGTGCCTGTTGCCGCTGGGTGGGGCGTTGCAGATGCTGGTGAGCGGGCAGTCATGGCTGCCGGCGGTGGTCTATCCGCTGGTCAGCCTGGTGAGCTTCGTTCTCTACTGGCGTGACAAGCAGCAGGCCCGCAACCAGGGCTGGCGTACGCCGGAGAAGGTCCTGCACGCCAGTGAGCTGTGCGGGGGCTGGCCGGGGGCGTTGCTGGCCCAGCAGCGCTTTCGCCACAAGACCCGCAAGCTGTCGTTCCAGTTGAGCTTCTGGGGTATTGTCGTCCTG
The DNA here is from genome assembly GCF_030272875.2 of Pseudomonas sp. BJa5. NCBI lineage: Bacteria > Pseudomonadati > Pseudomonadota > Gammaproteobacteria > Pseudomonadales > Pseudomonadaceae > Pseudomonas > Pseudomonas sp. BJa5. Next base: position 326 of record NZ_JALRNG020000037.1, on the reverse strand, counting down.
CACCAGTTGTTCTGGGTCGATCATCTGCTGTTGGGTGGTCACTGGCTGGGCTTCGCCCTGGGGCCGCTGCTTAAATAAGGTTCTTCACGAAATCCCGGTGGGGTGTGGGTTTGGGGTTTGGGTGTTGAGGTTGCGGGCTTATCCATTCGATGCAGCGACGCTGCTGGCCCCTTCCGCCCTTACGGCGGCCTACTTTTCTCTTGGGAAAAGTAGGCAAAACCGCTGGCTCCTGCATCCGGCCCTCCGCTTCGCTCCGGGTCCCCTCGCTCCGGCGCCCTCCGGGGCCACGCGGCCTACGACTTGCTTCGCCAAGTCTACGGCTCGCG
>NZ_JALRNG020000036.1:0-69940 GCF_030272875.2 Pseudomonas sp. BJa5 | reverse complement strand
CCCCCCCCCCCCCCCCCCCCCCCCCCCCCCCCCCCCCCCCCCCCCCCCCCCCCCCCCCCCCCCCCCCCCCCCCCCCCGCTCCTGCAGCCCCCCATCGCGGCGCCAGGGTTACGGTCGCTGTGCGACCGATCGCAGCCTCGTGCCTCGGCAGCGGCTACAGGCACGATCGCAGCCCTTCCATGTTAAGGTTCCCCCCAGTTCGACAGCCTCCAGGGACGTTCCATGCCATACAGCCAAACGCTTCAACCAGGATTCATGGTGGTCCACGGCAATCGCCTGGATGAACTGCGCAGCCTGGTGGTGAGTTGGATGCGTCGCTATCCCCTGGCTCCGCTGGAAAACGAGATCGCCCTGGTGCAGAGCAACGGTATCGCCCAGTGGCTAAAGCTGGCCCTGGCCGAAGACCCGGAGGAGGACGATCTGGGCGGCTGCGGTATTGCCGCCGCGATCGAAGTGCAGTTGCCCGGCAGTTTCATGTGGCAGCTGTACCGGCGTGTGCTGGGCCGCGACGAGATCCCCGAGATCTCGCTGCTGGACAAGGCTCCCCTGACCTGGCGCCTGATGCGCCTGCTGCCCGAAGTCATCGACAAGCCCCACTTCGAGCCCCTGCAGCGCTTCCTCACCGACGACAGCGACCTGCGCAAGCGCTACCAGCTCGCCGAGCGCCTGGCCGACCTGTTCGACCAGTACCAGGTCTACCGCGCCGACTGGCTCAAGGACTGGGCCGCAGGCCGGCACGTGCTGAACAGCGCCCGTGGCGACGCCAGGCCGTTGCCCCCGGCCAACTGCTGGCAAGCCGAGCTGTGGCGTGCGTTGTTGCTGGATGTCGGTGAAGAGGGCATGGCCCAGAGCCGTGCCGGCGTGCACCAGCGCTTCATCGAACGGATCAACAGCCTGGAGCAGGCACCGGCGGGGCTACCGTCGCGGGTCATCGTCTTCGGTATTTCGTCGTTGCCGGCCCAGGCCCTGGAAGCCCTGGCCGGCCTGGCCCGCTTCAGTCAGGTACTGCTCTGCGTGCATAACCCTTGCCGCCATCACTGGGCCGATATCGTCGCCGACAAGGACCTGCTGCGTCACCAGTACAAACGCCAGCAGCGCAAGCCCGGCACGCCCAGCCTGATCGACGCCCAGTCCCTGCACCAGCACGCCCATCCGCTGTTGGCGGCCTGGGGCAAGCAAGGGCGTGACTACATCAACCTGCTCGACAGCTACGATGATCCGGGCAGCTATCGCGCCGCCTTCAGCGATGGGCGCATCGACCTGTTCAGCGACAGCCAGCCCAAGACCCTGCTCAACCAGCTGCAGGACGACATCCTCGAACTGCGCCCACTGGCCGAGACCCGAGAGCTGTGGCCCGCAGTGGACCCGAGCAAGGACCGCTCGGTGCGTTTCCAGGTGGCGCACAGTGCGCAACGCGAGGTGGAGATCCTCCACGACCAGCTGCTTGCCCGCTTCAGCGCAGATCCTGACCTGCGCCCCCGTGACGTGATCGTCATGCTGCCGGACATCAACACCTACGCACCGCACATCCGTGCGGTATTCGGACAGCTGGGCCGCGATGACCCACGCTTCATCCCCTTCACCCTGACCGACCAGGGCCAGCGTGGCCGCGATCCCTTGCTGATCGCCCTGGAGCACCTGCTCAAGCTGCCGGACAGCCGCTTTGCCGTCAGCGAGATTCTCGACCTGCTCGACGTCCCCGCCTTGCGCGCCCGCTTTGCGATCAAGGAAAGCGACCTGCCGACCTTGCACCGCTGGATCGAGGGCGCCGGCATTCGGTGGGGGCTGAATGCCGAGCAGCGGGCTGGCCTGGGCCTGCCTGCGGACCTTGAGCAGAACAGCTGGCGATTCGGCCTGCGGCGGATGCTGCTGGGCTATGCAGTCGGTGTTGGCGAAGGTTGCGACGGCATTGAGCCGTTCGACGAGATCGGCGGACTGGATGCGGCCTTGATCGGCCCCCTGGTGGCCCTGCTCGATGCCCTGGAGATTGCCCATCGACAATTGTCCCAGGCGGCGACCGCCGGGCAGTGGGGCGAGCGCCTGCATGCCTTGCTGCAGGTGTTCTTCCTCGCCGAAACCGAGCACGACGACTACCTGTTGGTGCAACTGCAGGACCTGCGCGAAACCTGGCTGCAAACCTGCGAAGCTGTCGGCCTCGACGATCTGTTGCCGCTGACCGTGGTCCGCGAAGCCTGGCTTGCAGGCCTCGATCAGGGGCGTCTGTCCCAGCGCTTCCTTGCCGGCTCGGTGAACTTCTGCACCCTGATGCCGATGCGCGCAATTCCGTTCAAGCTGGTGTGCCTGCTGGGCATGAACGACGGCGACTACCCGCGTGCGCAACCGCCGCTGGACTTCGACATGATGGGCAGCGACTACCGCCCCGGCGACCGCTCGCGTCGCGAGGACGACCGCTACCTGTTGCTCGAAGCGCTGCTGTCGGCGCGTGACCAGTTGTACGTCAGCTGGGTCGGTCGCAGCATTCGCGACAACAGCGAACGTCCGGCTTCGGTGCTGATCGGCCAGTTGCGCGATCACCTGGCCAGCGGCTGGCAGCTGGCCTCAGCCAAGGCCGGCGACAAGCTTGATGCCGGCGAACAGTTGTTGCACGCCCTGACCGTGGAACACCCGCTGCAACCGTTTAGCGCCCGCTATTTCCACAAGGGTAGCAATCTGTTCAGCTTCGCCCGCGAATGGCGAGCCTTGCACGTTCCCGAGGATGCGCCGACCAGGGGCGAGGATGAGCTTGCACCTTACAACAGTGATGAAGCCTTGAGCCTGACCTTGCTGCAGGACTTCCTCCGTCATCCGGTACGGCACTTCTTCAGCCAGCGGCTGAAGGTGTTCTTCGAGTCGGTGGAAGCCCCCCTGGCCGATGAGGAGCCGTTCGTGCTCGACGCACTGCAGCGTTACGGCCTGAGCGAGAGCCTGTTGTCCGTGGCCCTGGCGACCCCCGATGACGCCCCCCGGGCCCTGGCCGATCAAGCCCGCCGCCTGCAAGGTTGCGGCCTGTTGCCCCTGGCCGGTTTCGGGCAGTGTCTGCAGGACGAATTGGTCGAGCCGCTGCCCGACCTGCTGCAGCGTCACCAGCACTTGCTGAAGCGCTGGCCCAAGGTGCTGGACAGCGCCTTGCCCATCCGTTTCGAGTACCGCCAGCTCACGCTCGAAGGCTGGCTCGGCCGGGTCTATCAAGGGGATGACCAGTCCCTGCTCGCTATTACCACCTTGCCCAACAGCATCAGCAGTGGGCGCACGCTCAAGTGGCATCGGCTGACCGCGACCTGGGTCACGCACCTGGCCGCCTGCGCCGTGGGCCTGCCCTTGCACAGTGCGGTGGTGGCAACCGACATCACCCTGCTGTTGGCACCCATCGAGCAGGCCAGTGCCCGCGAGCAGCTCGGCGACCTGCTGCTGGCCCGCCAGGCCGGGATGTGCGCGCCGCTGCCGGTGGCGGTCAAGACCGCCTTTGCCTGGCTCGCCCAGAGCGATCCGGACAAGGCCCTGGCTGCCGCGGCCAAGGCCTTTGAAGGCGATGGCCAGAACAGTTTTGGCGAGCGTAGCGAAAGCACGGCGCTGGCCCGTCAGTTCACCGATTTCGCGGCCCTGAGCGCCAGCGAAGAGTTCGAAGGCTGGTGCGAGGCCTTGTACCGCCCGATGTTCGCAGCGCCCTGGCAGACCTTGGGCAATGAGGAGAGCGCCCAATGAGTCGCGTAGCCCCCCTGGCACTGACTTTTCCCCTGCACGGCAGCCAGTTGATCGAGGCCAGCGCCGGCACCGGCAAGACCTTCACCATTTCCGCCCTGTACCTGCGCCTGGTGCTGGGGCATGGCGGCGAGCAGGGCTTCGGCCGTGAGCTGTTGCCGCCGCAGATCCTGGTGGTGACCTTCACCGATGCCGCCACCAAGGAATTGCGCGAGCGGATCCGTACCCGGCTGGCGGAAGCGGCGCGGTTCTTCCGTGGTGAGCTGGACGAGGCCGACCCGTTGCTCCAGCAACTGCGCGACGACTATCCGGCGGAGCTTTGGCCCGCCTGCGCCAACCGCCTGGATGTGGCGGCGCAGTGGATGGACGAGGCCGCCGTTTCGACTATCCACAGCTGGTGCCAGCGCATGCTCCGTGAGCATGCCTTCGACAGTGGCAGCCTGTTCACCCAGACCCTGGAAACCGATCACAGCGAACTGCTCGGCCAGGTGATGCGCGATTACTGGCGGCGCTTCTGCTACAGCATGCAGGGCGATGCGCTGGCCTGGGTTCGCGCCCACTGGGTCAGCCCCGATGCCTTGTTGCCACGGGTGCGTGCGCTGTTCGGGCGCAAGCAGGTGCAGAACAACGACGAAGAGCCCCAGGCCCTGATCGACGCGGTGTTGCACCAGCGCGGCGAGCAACTGCGCAAGCTCAAGGCACCCTGGACACAGTGGTCGGCCGAGTTGCTGCAGATCTGCCGCGACGGCCTGGCGGCCAAGCAGGTGGACGGGCGCAAGATGCAGGCCCGCTACTTCGAACCTTGGTGCGAGAATCTCGCCGCCTGGGCCAGCGACGAGCAGGCCCTGGAGCTGGACCTGGGCACCGGCTTCACCCGCCTGACCCGTATCGGCATGGCCGAAGCCTGGAAGGGCGAGCCGCCCAGCCACCCGGCGCTGCAGGCCATGGAAAGCCTGCGTGAACAACTCGAAGCCTTGCCGACGCCCGACGCCTGCCTGCTCGAACATGCCGCCGCCTGGGTCGGCGCACGTTTCGAGCAGGAGAAGCGCCGCCGCGCCGAAATGGGCTTCGACGACATGCTGGTGCGCCTGGACCATGCCCTGCAGGGCGATACCGGCGAGCGCCTGGCCGGGCTGATCCGCGAGCAGTTCCCGGTGGCCCTGATCGATGAATTCCAGGACACCGACCCGGTGCAGTACCGGATCTTCCAGCGCATCTACCGCATCGAGGAAAACCTGCACGACACCGGCCTGTTCATGATCGGTGACCCCAAGCAGGCGATCTATGCCTTCCGTGGCGCCGATATCTTCACGTACCTGGGCGCCCGCCGCGCCACCGCCGGACGTCTGCACAGCCTGGACACCAACTACCGTTCCAGCCAGGCCATGGTCAGCGCGGTCAATCATGTGTTCATGCAGGCCGAAGCGCGTGAGCTTGGCCGTGGTGCCTTCCTGTTCCGCGACGGCGATGACAACCCGGTGCCGTTCACCCCGGTCAAGGCCAAGGGCCGCAGCGAGCAGTTGCAGATCGACGGGCAGGCGGTCGCGGCGCTGAATCTCTGGCAACTGGAAAGCGAAGAGCCGGTGTCCGGCGCGGTCTACCGTCAGCAACTGGCCGCCAGCTGTGCCAGCCAGATCGTCGCCTTGCTCAACGGCGGCCAGCAAGGCCGTAGCGGTTTCCTCCAGGCCGACCAGACGCTGCGCGGCTGCCTGCCGTCGGACATTGCCATCCTCGTGCGTGATGGCCGCGAGGCGCAGTTGATTCGTGCCGAGCTTGCCGCGCGCGATGTGCGCAGCGTGTACCTGTCGGACAAGGACTCGGTGTTCGCCGCCCAGGAAGCCCAGGACCTGCTGGCCTGGCTCAAGGCCTGTGCCGAGCCGGATGCCGAACGCCTGCTCAAGGCGGCCCTGGCCAGCATCACCCTGGACCTGCCGCTGTCGGCCCTGGAGCAGTTGAACCAGGACGAGCGGGTGTGGGAACGCTGGGTCATGGAGTTCCGCCAGTACCGGATCATCTGGCGCAGCCAGGGCGTGCTGCCGATGCTGCGCCGGCTGCTCCACGACTTCAGACTGCCCCAGGTGTTGATGGCCCGCAGCGACGGCGAACGGGTGCTGACCAACTTGCTGCATCTGGCCGAACTGCTACAGCAGGCGGCCACCGAGCTCGATGGCGAGCAGGCGCTGATCCGCCATCTGGCCGAGCACCTGGCCAGTGCCGGACAGGCTGGTGAAGATCAGATCCTGCGCCTGGAAAGTGATGAGCAACTGGTCAAGGTGGTCACCATCCACAAATCCAAGGGCCTGGAATACCCGCTGGTGTTCCTGCCGTTCATCTGTACCAGCAAGCCGGTTGACGGCCAGCGCCTGCCGCTGGCCTGGCATGACAGCGCCGGCCAGGCCCACCTGACCCTGACCCCGGATGCCGAGCAGATCGCCCTGGCCGACGATGAGCGCCTGGCCGAAGACCTGCGCCTGCTCTATGTGGCCCTGACCCGTGCGCAACATGCTTGCTGGCTGGGTGTCGCCGACCTCAAACGCGGCACCGGCAAGGTCTCGCTGCTGCACCGTTCGGCCCTGGGCTATCTGTTGGGTGGTGGTGCGCCCCTGGCGGTCTCCAGTCAGTTGAGCGACTGGCTCCAGACGCTGCAGAGCGGTTGCCCGGCCATCGCCAGCAGTGCCTTGCCGGTCGCCGATGAGCAAGGCTACAGCGCACCGCGCAGCCAGGCCGAACTGCTGCCGGTGCGCCAGCCCAAGCGCCGTGCCGCCGAAAACTGGTGGATTGCGTCCTACAGTGCCCTGCGCATTGGCGAAGAGTCCATGACCCTGGCGGCCGACAGCTCCCAGGCCCAGCACCTGTTCGACGACGAGCGCCCGGACCCGCAGCAACTGCGCGAAGTCATGCCCGGCAGTGGTGATATCCATCGCTTCCCGCGCGGTCCCAACCCCGGCACCTTCCTCCATGGCCTGCTGGAATGGGCGGGACTGGAAGGCTTCGCCCAAGTGGCGGCGGACGATGAAAAACTCATGCGCACCGTCGGCCAGCGCTGCAACCGCCGTGACTGGAAGGGCTGGATCACCACCCTCGGTCACTGGCTGCAACGCCTGCTGGTGCAACCCATGGCCCTGGCCGCGGACCGCCCGGCGCTGGCCCTGAACCAGCTGAGCCGCTACCAGATCGAAATGGAGTTCTGGTTCGCCAGCCACAAGGTCGACGTCGGCCAGCTCGATCGCCTCGTCTGCGAACATACCCATCAAGGCGTTGCCCGGGTCGGGGCCCAGCCGGCCCAGCTCAACGGCATGTTCAAGGGCTTCATCGACCTGGCCTTCGAACACGAGGGGCGCTACTACGTGGCGGACTACAAATCCAACTGGCTCGGTCCCGATGACCAGGCCTACAGCGAGCTGGCCATGGAAGCGGCGATCCTCAATCACCGCTACGACCTGCAATACGTGCTGTACCTGTTGGCCCTGCACCGCCAGTTGCGGGCACGGCTGCCGGACTACGACTATGACCAGCACCTGGGCGGCGCCCTGTTCATTTTCTTGCGCGGCGTGCATGCCAGCACCGGCGGGCTGTACTTCGTCAAACCGCCGCGCGAGCTGATCGAGCGCCTGGACGCGCTGTTCCGTGGCACCAGCGCACCGCAGCAACATGACCTGTTTTCCGGAGACGCACCATGAGCCGCACCCTCGTCGACCTGCTGCCGACACCGCTGGATGCCGGGCACCTGGCGGCGCTCCAACCACTGAGCGACAGCCGCGACCTGCTGACGTTGCTCGATCGCTGGGTCGAGCGCGGCTGGCTGCGCGCACTGGATCGGGCCTTCGTCGGCTTTCTCCAGGAACGTGACCCGCAGGGCGAGCCGTTGATGCTGCTGGCGGCGGCCCTGACCAGCCACCAGCTGGGCCATGGCCATGTCTGCCTGGACCTGGGCGAGACCCTGGCCGAACCGGATTTTGCCTTGTCGCTGCCCCCCGAGGGCGATGCCCTGGCGGGCCCCTTGTTGTTGCCGTCACAACTGCTGGAGCGCCTGACCCTGGCGACCTGGCTGCAGCACCTGGGCGCTAGCCGCCTGGTCGCCGCGGGCGGCAATCCCGCGCACGCTTCGTGCCCGCTGGTGCTCAGCGGCCAGCGTCTGTACCTGCGCCGCTACTGGACCTACGAGCGGCAGATCGACAGTGCCCTGCGCCAGCGCCTGGAGCAGGCCGAGCCGACCCCGACCGACCTGTCGGCGCGCCTGGCGCAGTTGTTCGCCGAGGGCGGCCAGGCGGGGCAGGTGGACTGGCAGAAGCTGGCCTGCGCCCTGGCCACCCGTGGCGCGTTCAGCATCATTACCGGCGGCCCCGGCACCGGCAAGACCACCACCGTGGTGCGCTTGCTGGCCTTGCTCCAGGCGCCGGCGGTGGAGGCCGGGCGGCCGCTGCGCATTCGCCTGGCCGCGCCCACCGGCAAGGCGGCGGCACGCCTGACCGAGTCCATCGGCCAGCAGGTCGAGCGCCTGCAGGTCGATGCACAAGTACGTCAGAACATTCCCACCGAGGTGTCCACAGTCCACCGCCTGCTCGGCAGCCGGCCGGGCACCCGGCATTTCCGTCACCACGCCGGCAACCCCTTGCCCCTGGACGTGCTGGTGGTCGACGAAGCCTCGATGATCGACCTGGAAATGATGGCCAACCTGTTGGCCGCGTTGCCGCCCCATGCACGCCTGGTGCTGCTGGGGGACAAGGACCAGCTGGCCTCGGTGGAAGCCGGCGCTGTGCTCGGTGACCTGTGCCGGGATGCCGAGGCAGGGCGCTACAGTCCGCAGACCCTGGGCTGGCTGGAGCAGGTCAGCGGCGAAGCCCTGGCGGGCAGTGAACTGTTGCCCGGCAGCAGCGAGCAATACCCGCTGGCCCAGCAGGTGGTGATGCTGCGATTTTCCAGGCGCTTTGGCGAGACCAGCGGCATCGGCCGCCTGGCACGTCTGGTCAACCTGCAGGAGGCCGAGCAGGCGCGCGACTTGCTCAAGCAGAAACTGGACGACGTCTTCGGCCTCAGCCTGCGCGGGGAGCAGGATCGTGCCCTGGATCGCCTGCTGCTCGACGGCCTGGGCCGTGGCAGCGACGGTCCCCAGGGCTACCGCAGCTACTTGCAGGTCATTGGCCGGCAGCGCCCGCCACCGGGCACTGCGGTCGACGATCCGCGCTGGGAGGCCTGGGCCATGGCCGTGTTGCAGGGCTTCGAGACCTTCCAGTTGCTGTGCGCCGTGCGCAAGGGGCCGTGGGGTGTCGAAGGGCTGAACCAGCGGGTTGGCCGGGTGCTGGGTGCCGCCGGCCTGATCGATGTCGAGCTGCCCTGGTATGAAGGTCGGCCGGTGCTGATGACCCGCAATGACTATGGCCTGGGCCTGATGAACGGCGATATCGGCATCGCCTTGCGCCTGCCCGACGAGCAACGCCCCGGCCAGCACCTATTACGGGTGGCCTTTGCCCGCAACGATGGCCGCGGTGGCGTGCGCTTCGTGCTGCCCAGCCGGCTCAACGACGTGGAAACTGTGTTCGCCATGACCGTGCACAAATCCCAGGGCTCGGAGTTCACCCACACTGCGCTGGTGCTGCCCGATGCCTTGAACCCGGTGCTGACCAAGGAACTGATCTATACCGGCATCACCCGGGCGAAAACCTGCTTCACCCTGATCGAACCACGCCAAGGCGTGTTCGAGGAGGCGGTGCGGCGCAAGGTCAAACGCCTGTCCGGCTTGATGCTGGAGCAGGTCTGAGCAGGGCGATTCGGTCTTTTGCCGGATCGCCCGTGGCCTGCCTGCTCGCTGGAAACTCCGTCCCTGTGCTATCGTTTCGGCATTATCCCGCGGGGTTTTAAGAGATTTCCTTCATGATGGTGGCCGCCCCTACATCGGGACGTGTGACGAACCGGGGGCGTTTGCTGCTGGCCGCTTTGTCGATGCTGTTCGCGGCGCTGGCCCAGGCCGAACCCGGGACGGCCGCCTCACTGGCCGAACAACGGGCCAAGGCGGTGACCCAGGTGGTGCTGGGTATCCTCAGTTATGCACGCTGGCCCGTGGAGCCCGGGCAGCTGCGCCTGTGCCTGGTCGGCCCCACCGAATACGCCGACGACCTGGTCAAGGGTACCACCCAGCACACCGGTCGGCCTGTGCTGGTGCGCCGCCTGCTGGCCGATGACCCGCGCATCAGCAACGAGTGCGATGCCGTCTACCTGGGGCAGTTGGCCCCGGATGAGCGCAGTCGCGTGTTCAGCGCGATCAATGGTCACCCGGTCCTGAGCATCAGCGAAGCCAACGACCCCTGTACCGTGGGCAGCGTGTTCTGCCTGCGGGTCAGCGACCGCCAGGTGGCGTTCGACGTCAACCTCGACTCGGTGGCGCGCAGCGGCGTGCGCATCCACCCCAGCGTGCTGCAGCTGTCGCGGCGGCGGGCGGGGCAGCCATGATCGGTTGGTTCCGCAAGCGCCAGCGCCCGACCCTGCGTGCCGTCCTTGGCCGTCGTCACTTGAGCGTGGCCTTGCTGGCCGTGGGCCTGGCCGGTATCTCCCTGACTGTGCTGGGTGTGCTGGCGCTGCGGGTGTACGCCAACCACAACCTGCACCTGATCGCCCGTTCGATCAACTACACCGTCGAAGCCGCCGTGGTGTTCAACGACAGCAGCGCCGCCAACGAAGCCCTGGCCCTGATTGCCGCCACCGAGGAGGTGGCCGACGCCAAGGTGTTCGATGGTAATAACGTGCTGCTGGCGCGCTGGCAGCGCAGCGAGGACGGTCTGCTGGCGCAGCTGGAGCAACAGGTGGCGCGCAGCCTGCTGCAGGAGCCGGTGATCCTGCCGGTGATGCATCAAGGCCAGCAGGTCGGGCGAACCGAGCTGGTGGGGCAGGGCGGCAGCCTCATGCGCTTCTTGCTCAGCGGCCTGGCCGGCATCCTGTTGTGCACGGTACTCAGCGCCGTCGGTGCGCTGTACCTGTCGCGGCGCATGTTCGGCGATATCGTCGGCCCCTTGCGCAGCCTGGCCACCGTGGCCCATGCCGCACGCCGCGAGCGCAGTTTCGAGCAACGGGTGCCGGCGACCCAGATTGCCGAACTCAACGAGCTGGGCAATGACTTCAACGCCCTGCTCGACGAGCTGGAAAACTGGCAGAACCACCTGCAGAGCGAGAACGAAAGCCTCGCCCACCAGGCCAGCCACGACAGCCTGACCGGCCTGCCCAACCGTGCCTTCTTCGAGGGCCGCCTCAGCCGCACCCTGCGTAATGCCAGCAAGCACCAGGAGCACCTGGCGCTGCTGTTCCTCGACAGCGACAACTTCAAGGACATCAACGACAGCCATGGCCATGCGGCCGGCGATGAAGTGCTGGTCAGCGTCGCCACCCGGGTTCGTGCGCAACTGCGCGAGAACGACCTGGTGGCGCGCCTGGGCGGCGATGAATTCGCCGTGTTGCTGGCGCCGCTGAACAGCCGCGAGGATGCGCTGCGCATCGCCGAAAAGATCATTGCCAGCATGCGCCTGCCCATCCGCCTGACCGAAGGCCAGAGCGTCGTCACCTCGCTGAGTGTCGGTATTGCCTATTACCCGGATGACGGCCTGAGCCCGGCCGACCTTCTCAATGCCGCCGATGCGGCGATGTACCAGGCCAAACGCAACACGCGTGGCCAGTGGCAAACGGCAGAGACGGAGCGCTCTGCCCTTCACGTAAAAAACAGGAGCTGAACCGTGACACATCTGAACCGATACCTGCGATTCCACTTTGCCTGGCTGGCGCTGATGCTGCTGGCCCTGACCGGCTGCCAGAGCGTGCCGCCCAAGGGGCTGACGGCCGCACAGATCGCCGTGCTCAAGCAGGAGGGCTTTCGCCTGACCGACGAAGGCTGGGAGTTCGGGCTGTCGGGCAAGGTGCTGTTCGGCAGTGACCTGGATTCGCTCAACAGCGAAAGCCGCACCATCGTCGAGCGTATCGGCAAATCACTGTTGTCGGTGGATATCCAGCGGGTGCGGGTCGACGGTCATGCCGATGCTTCGGGCAAGGCCGCCTACAACGAGCAACTGTCGGTACGCCGGGCGCAAAGCGTGGCCAACGTCCTGGCCTCGGTCGGCATGCGCCCGGAGAATGTCGAAGTACGAGGTCTGGGCAGCCGCGAACCGGTGGCCGGCAACGACACCCGCGCCGGGCGCACGGAAAATCGCCGGGTGGCGATTGTGGTGGCGTCCAACTAGTCGGCGAACGACATGCTGCGCGACGCGCCCATCAGCAACGGTGTGTTGCGCTCGGTCACCTCCCGAATGTAATCCCACAACAGCGTAATCCGCTTGAGTTTGCGCAAGTCTTCCCGGCAGTACATCCAGAACTGCCGGGTAATCTCCACTTCCTCGGGCAGGATCGCGATCAGGCGTGGGTCCTGCGCCGCCAGGAAGCACGGCAGGATGGCCAGGCCACGGCCCTGCAGGGCCGCCACATACTGGGCGATCACGCTGGTGCTGCGCAGGTTGGCGCTGGCGGCCGGAATCACGTTGGCCAGGTACAGCAACTCGGAGCTGAAGGCCAGGTCGTCGACATAGCTGATGAACTGATGGCGGGCCAGGTCGCTGCTGCGGCTGATCGGCTCATGGTTGTCCAGGTAGTCCTGGGTGGCGTACAGGCGCAGGCGGTAGTCGCACAGTTTGCAGCACACGTAGGGGCCGTGTTCGGGGCGTTCGAGGGCGATGACGATGTCGGCCTCGCGCTTGGACAGGCTGATGAAGTGCGGCAGCGGCAGGATGTCCACCGAGATCGCAGGATAAGCATCGACGAAGTGGCTCAGCTGCGGGGTGACGAAGAAGGTGCCGAAGCCTTCGGTGCAGCCCATGCGCACATGCCCGGACAACGCCACACCGGAGCCCGATACCTGCTCGCAGGCCATGTGCAGGGTGCTTTCGATCGACTCGGCATAGCTGAGCAGGCGCTGGCCCTCGGCGGTCAGGACGAAGCCGTTGGTCCGCGACTTTTCGAACAGCAGGGTGCCCAGCGCCACTTCCAGCGAACTGATGCGCCGCGACACCGTGGTGTAGTCCACACCCAGGCGCTTGGCCGCGCTGCTGGCCTTGCGGGTACGGGCCACTTCGAGAAAGAACTTCAGGTCATCCCAGTTCAACGAACCCAGGGAGGTGATGTTTTTTTGCATGTTGGTCCGGATTTTATGTGCGTTCTTATTGGATCTTTGCACATCTATACTCCAAAACAACCCCAGACCCAAGCGCCCGTCGTGGCAGACCCGGCGGCGTCGATCTCTCCCTAACAACAATTTCAGGAGAACGTCCATGAACGCATCCCTCACTCCCGGCCAGACCAAGGTCGAGCAGGTCAAGCTGCTGATCGACGGCCAGTGGGTCGAATCGAAAACCACCGAGTGGCGCGACGTGATCAACCCGGCCACCCAGCAAGTGCTGGCCCGCGTGCCGTTTGCCACCGCCGAAGAGGTCGATGCCGCCATCGCCGCCGGCCAGCGCGCGTTCAAAACCTGGCGCGACACCCCGATCGGCGCCCGCATGCGCATCATGCTCAAGCTGCAGGCACTGATCCGCGAAAACTCCAAGCGCATTGCCGCCGTGCTCAGTGCCGAGCAGGGCAAGACCATCGCCGATGCCGAAGGCGATATCTTCCGTGGCCTGGAAGTGGTCGAGCACGCCAGCAGCATCGGTAGCCTGCAGATGGGCGAGTTCGCCGAGAACGTCGCCGGCGGCGTCGATACCTACACCCTGCGCCAGCCGATCGGCGTGTGCGCCGGCATCACCCCGTTCAACTTCCCGGCGATGATTCCGCTGTGGATGTTCCCCATGGCCATCGTCTGCGGCAACACCTTCGTGCTCAAGCCGTCCGAGCAGGACCCGCTGTCGACCATGATGCTGGTCGAGCTGGCTGTCGAAGCCGGTGTGCCGGCCGGTGTGCTGAACGTGGTGCACGGTGGCAAGCAGGTGGTCGATGCGCTGTGCACCCACCAGGATATCAAGGCGATCTCCTTCGTCGGTTCCACCGAAGTCGGCACCCACGTCTACAACCTGGCCAGCCAGCACGGCAAGCGCGTGCAGTCGATGATGGGGGCGAAGAACCACGCCGTGGTCCTGCCCGATGCCAACCGCACCCAGACCCTCAATGCCCTGGTCGGCGCAGGTTTCGGCGCGGCCGGCCAGCGCTGCATGGCGACCTCGGTGGCGGTGCTGGTGGGCAAGGCCCGCGAATGGCTGCCGGAGCTCAAGGAGCTGGCGGCCAACCTCAAGGTCAACGCCGGCTGTGAGCCGGGCACCGATGTCGGCCCGCTGGTCTCCAAGCGTGCCAAGGAGCGCGTGCTGGGCCTGATCGAAAGCGGTATCGAGGAAGGCGCCAAGCTCGAACTCGATGGCCGTGGTGTCAGCGTGCCAGGCTACGAGCAAGGCAACTTCGTCGGCCCGACCCTGTTCTCCGGGGTGACCACCGACATGAAGATCTACACCCAGGAAATCTTCGGCCCGGTGCTGGTGGTGCTGGAAGTCGACACCCTCGACGAAGCCATCGCCCTGGTCAACCGCAACCCCTTCGGCAACGGCACCGGCCTGTTCACCCAGAGCGGCGCTGCTGCGCGCAAGTTCCAGACCGAGATCGATGTCGGCCAGGTCGGTATCAACATCCCGATTCCGGTACCGGTCCCGTTCTTCAGCTTCACCGGTTCCCGTGGCTCCAAGCTCGGCGACCTGGGCCCATACGGCAAGCAGGTGGTGCAGTTCTACACTCAGACCAAGACCGTCACCAGCCGCTGGTTCGATGATGACAGCGTCAACGATGGCGTGAACACCACCATCAGCCTGCGCTAAGGAGCTCACCATGCGTATCGCATTCATCGGCCTGGGCAACATGGGCGCGCCCATGGCGCGCAACCTGATCAAGGCCGGGCATCAACTGAACCTGTTCGACCTGAACAAGACCGTGCTGGCCGAGCTCGCCGAGCTGGGCGGGCAGGTCAGCAGCTCGCCGCGCGAGGCTGCGCAGCAGAGCGACCTGGTCATCACCATGCTGCCGGCCGCGGCTCATGTGCGCAGCGTGTACCTGAGCGAAGACGGTGTGCTGGCGGGCGTGCGCGCCGGTACCCCGGTGGTCGACTGCAGCACCATCGACCCGCAGACCGCACGTGATGTGTCGGCCGCAGCGGCCAAGCAAGGCGTGGACCTGGCCGATGCGCCGGTGTCCGGCGGCACCGGCGGTGCGGCGGCGGGCACCCTGACCTTCATGGTCGGGGCCAGCGACGCGCTGTTCGCCACCCTGCAGCCGGTGCTGGCGCAGATGGGCCGCAACATCGTGCATTGCGGTGCGGTGGGTACCGGGCAGATCGCCAAGATCTGCAACAACCTGCTGCTGGGCATCTCGATGATCGGTGTGTCCGAGGCCATGGCCCTGGGCAATGCCCTGGGCATCGACACCAAGGTGCTGGCCGGGATCATCAACAGTTCTACCGGGCGTTGCTGGAGTTCGGACACCTACAACCCGTGGCCGGGCATCATCGAGACGGCACCGGCCTCGCGTGGCTACACCGGCGGCTTCGGTGCCGAGCTGATGCTCAAGGACCTGGGCCTGGCCACCGAAGCTGCGCGCCAGGCGCACCAGCCGGTGATCCTTGGCGCGGTGGCCCAGCAGCTGTACCAGGCCATGAGCCTGCGCGGTGATGGCGGCAAGGATTTCTCGGCGATTGTCGAGGGATATCGCAAACCCGAGTAACGAGGCGGACGGTATCGCGGCGCCGGCTTCTCACCCAGCTGTAACGCGCACCGGGTGGGTGAGAAGCAGGCGTCGCGATATTTTTTGCAAAGCACCTACTGCTCGGTGGGAGCGGGCTTGCCCCGCGATTGCGTGCCGTCAGTCACATCGAATCGCGGGTCAAGCCCGCTCCCACCCAGCCAGGACAGTTGCGTCCTCAGGCAAAGACGAAATACTTGCGCACCGTCTCCACCACCTCCCAGGTGCCTTTCATCCCCGGTTCGATGACGAACACATCACCGGCCCTCAAGTGGATCGGCTGCTCACCCTCCGGGGTGATCACGCAGTAGCCATCGAGAAAATGGCAGTACTCCCACTTCTCGTAATTGACCTCGAACTTGCCCGGCGTGCAGATCCAGGTGCCCATGATCTTGCTGCCGTCCTTGGACAGGTAGGCGTTGAGGTTGACGGTGTGCGGGTCGCCGCCGATGCGTTTCCACTTGGTCGCGTCCAGCACGGGGGTAGGGCAGGTGTCGCGCAGTACGGTGATGAAATCGGACATATCCACTCCTGAGGATCGGCACAAAGGTCCGTCACCATAGGCCCGATCCTTGCGCCGGCTTTGTCTGGGCCCGACGTCCATCACTCGATCCACGCCTGTGCCCGGAACCGGCTCAGGTATCAGAGTGTATCCGCAGCTGCTTTCCGCGAACTGGCATACAAATGCGGTCATCCGCGGATACGCCAGTGATACATGCCTGAGGCGAAATGGCTTCACCCGAACGAGGACCGACCCATCGACCTCCCGGGATTCATTCGCCCTTGTGGCATGACCACACACAGCATCCGGAGTCACACCATGTCCCGTAAATCGATCTCGAACAAAACCAGCCTTGGCCTGGCCGCCGTCGCCCTGATCGGCGGCTTGAACCTGACCTCGTCCGCCTTCGCCGTGGAGGCTCTGCCCCAGGGCTACCAGTTGGCTTCTGCCGACAAGGCCGGGGAAGGCAAGTGTGGCGAAGGCAAATGCGGCGCCAGCGAGGCGGCCAGCACCACCAGCAAGGCCACCACCGCCGAGGGCAAGTGCGGTGAAGGCAAGTGTGGCGACGCCTCCTTCGCCCGTACCGACACCGACGATGACGGCCGGGTTTCGCTCAAGGAGCTGCTGGCCGTGGCACCCAATGGCGGTGTGGAGTTCCAGGCGATGGACACGAACAAGGACGGCTTCCTCTCCGAGGGCGAGGTCTACACCTTCAGGACCAACCAGTACATCGCCAACGGCAAGAAAGTCCCCACGGAACTGTTCACCCGCCTGAGCCAGGCCAAGGAATGAGTTCGACCCGCGTCCGCTCGCCCTCCCTGCGCCTCTAGCCCGGGAGGGCACCTGAACCCTGGAGATCACTCATGACTGCTGTTTCCACTCTGCAGGGCGCAGGCCTCGGCTTGCGCCGAGCCTTGATGCCCGAGCTGCTGGCGATGGACGCCACGGCCGTGGATTTCCTCGAATGCGCCCCTGACAACTGGATCGCGGTCGGCGGTCACTATGGCGAAGGCCTTGCCCGCCTTGCCGAGCGCTTCCCGCTGTCGTGCCATGGCCTGTCGCTGTCCCTGGGCGGCCCCGCTGCGCTTGACCGCGAACTGTTGCGCCGTACCCGGGAGTTCCTCGATCGCCACGAGGTGGCGCTGTTCAGCGAGCACCTGAGCTACAGCGCCGACGACGGCCAACTCTACGACCTGCTGCCGCTGCCTTTCACCGAGGAGGCGGTACGGCATGTCGCTGCCCGCATTCGCCAGACCCAGGATGCCCTGGGGCGGCGCATTGCGGTGGAGAACATCTCGTACTACGCCGCGCCCTACCAGGCCCTGAGCGAGATCGACTTCCTCCGTGCAGTGCTGGAGGAGGCCGACTGCGACCTGCTGCTGGACGTCAACAACCTCTTCGTCAATGCCATCAACCACGGCTACGACACCACCGCCTACCTCGCTGCGCTGCCGGCGCAACGGGTGGTCTACCTGCACGTGGCCGGTCATTACGACGAAGCGCCGGACCTGAAGATCGATACCCACGGCGCGTCGGTCAAGGCGGATGTCTGGGGTTTGCTGGAGCAGGCCTACCGGCGTTTCGGGCCGTTGCCAACCTTGCTGGAGCGGGATTTCAACTTCCCGCCACTGGCTGAGTTGCTGGCCGAAGTCGAAGCGATCCGCTGGCGCCAACGCAGCGCCGTGAGCCTGCCGGAGGTGCGTCATGCCTGAAGCCCTGCACGAACAA
Source organism: Pseudomonas sp. BJa5 (assembly GCF_030272875.2). Lineage (NCBI taxonomy): Bacteria > Pseudomonadati > Pseudomonadota > Gammaproteobacteria > Pseudomonadales > Pseudomonadaceae > Pseudomonas > Pseudomonas sp. BJa5. Next base: position 52,269 of record NZ_JALRNG020000036.1, on the reverse strand, counting down.
TTGATGCGCATGGCCGGCCATGTACGCGACCCGCAGCGCCATGCACCGCCGCCGGGCATCGAGGCACGCCGCCTGGCCGTGTACCGTCAGCTGTTCTTCGGCAACGTCGAGTCGCTGCTGGCGGGCAGCTTTCCGGTGATCCGCTCCAGCCTCGGCCCGCCACGCTGGCGGGCACTGGTGGAGGTCTTCTACGCCGACTACCGAAGCCAAACGCCGCTGTTCACTGAGCTTGCCGGCGAATTCGTCGCCTTCCTCGAACAGGGCGCAAGCGTTGCCCACGACCTGCCACCCTGGCTGGCCGAGCTTGCGCATTACGAATGGGTGGAGGGGGCCTTGCTGCTCAGTGACCGCAGCGCCCCGCCGCATGATCCCGAAGGCGATCTGCTCGACGGCATTCCCCTGTTGTCGCCGCTGGCCTGGCCGTTGGCTTACCAATGGCCGGTGAGCGACATCGGACCTGATTACCAACCGCACCAGGCACCAGCGCAACCGAGCCTGCTGCTGGTCCGGCGTGATGCCGACCTGAAGGTGCGTTTCTCTCGTTTGGCACCCTTGGCCCATGCCCTGCTGGGTTCGCTGCAGGCGCAGCAAAGCACGGGCCGCCAGCACCTGGAGCGCCTGGCCGAAGCTGTCGCTGTCGACAGCGCGACCCTTCTGCCACAGGGCCTGGCCCTGCTGGAAAACCTGCGCGCGCAGGGTGTGCTGCTCGGCACCCGGGTGTGACGCGTATACCGACGCCGGCCCCCCCCGGCATTCGTACCTCCCCAAGGAGAAAAGTGATGACCGCAGTACTGGAAAAAACGCTCTACACCGGGCGCACCCGTACCTCGGGTGGCCGTGATGGCAACGGTGTGTCTTCCGATGGCTGGTTGAAGCTGCGCCTGAGCCCGCCCGGATCCGGACGCCCAGGCACCAACCCCGAGCAGTTGCTGGGGGTCGGCTGGTCGGCCTGCTTCATCGGCGCCATGCGCCGCGCCGCGCAGACGCTGGCGCTTCACGTTCCCGAGGACGTGGCCGTGGCTGCCGAGATCTCGCTGGGCAATACCCATGATGGTGGCTTTGCCCTGGCGGCCAGGCTGACCGTGGAACTGCCGGGGCTGGAGGCTGCGGACAAGGCCCGCCTGGTGGAGGCCGCGCACCAGCTTTGCCCTTACTCCAAGGCCACTCGCGGCAATATCGAAGTGACCTTCGACATTCCCTGAGTCGTACCTGACCATTAAAAAACCGCGCTCCTTTGCAGGGGCGCGGTTTTTTAATAAAGGGTAATTACAAACGGCCCGGTCAGGCTTTCCTGCGCAACAGTGCATCCAGGCTCAGGTGTCCGGCCCCCCTGAACAGCAGGGGAAGCGCCGCCACCAGGTAGATCAGCGGCAGCTTGTAGTTGCCGAAGCCCTTGTCGGTGATGGCGTAACCCATGGCCAGTTCGGTCAGGCTCGACCAGTGCGCCGGCCAGTGCACGGCAGCGATGGCCACCAGGGTCACCACGATCAGCGCCAGGGTCGCCAGGCGCGTACCCAGGCCGAGCAACAGCAGCACCGGGGCGATCAGCTCGATCCACATCGAAAGCTGCCAGTTCAGGCTGGCCGGGAGCTGGTCGAAGGGGAACGGAAAGGCGCCCTGGATCTGCTCGAACCAGTTTTCGCCGTTCCATTTCTCCAGGCCGGATTCGAAGAACTCCCAGGCGAGGAACAGGCGCAGCGGAAGGTCGGCGCTCCAGGCGCCAAGGCGGTCGAGTTGCCTGAAGCTGTGCTTGATCGGGTTGAGGGCGAAGGTGAGGGCGCTAGTCATGGGCAATCTCCTGTGAAGTGATTTCAGCCGGCAGAGCGGGGGTGCTGTCGGTGACGCCATGGTCACAGGAGGGCTTGTCTCGAATGTGTCTGCCACGGGCCGCTGTGTATCCCTGTGTACGCATGGGCGCAACGTTCAGCTCCAGCTGTGCGCTGCGCCCATGCATCAATCAGTGCCGATAGCGGGACGCTGGCGTACTCAGCGACAGGTTCGGCAGCAGCTGCTGCCGCGCGGCTTCGTAGGCATCCAGATCAGCACTGTCCGGCAGGGCCGGGATGGTGATGAACTCACCCTGCGCGAGCCCGGCAAGGGCCGCGTCGACCATGTCGTCGGCCTGCATGACGATCGCGCCGGGCAGCTGGTCGACGGGTTTTCCGGCAATGGCCCAGAAGTCGGTGGCCGTGGCGCCGGGAAGCACCGCCTGGACCCTGACGTTGCTGCTCGCCAGTTCCTGGCGCAGCGACTGGCTGAGGGCGAGGACGAACGCCTTGGACGCGCCATACACACCGTTCAGCAGCTCCGGCGCGATGGCGACGATCGAGGCGATGTTGATCAGCGTGCCCGCGTCGCGGGCCACGAAACCCGGCACGGCGGCATAGGTCAGCCGCGTCAGTGCGGTCACGTTGAGGTCGATCATCGGTTGTAGTGCATCGATATCCGACTCGAGCAGGGGGTCGGTTGCGCCCAGGCCTGCGTTGTTCACCAGCAGCGTGATGCTGGCATCGCTGCGCAGGATATCTTCGACGCGCTTCAGGTCGGTCCTGGTGCCAAGGTCGGCGACCACCACCTCGATGGAGCGTCCTGTTTCATCGGTCAGGCGCTTGGCCAGGGCATGCAGGCGTTCGCCGTTGCGCGCGACCAGAATCAGGTCATAGCCCTGGCGGCTGAGTCGGTCGGCATAGATCGCCCCGATGCCGGAAGAGGCGCCGGTGATCAGTGCAGTACCTTTGTTCGTAGTCATGGCAGTGTCTCCAGTGGGACGGCGCGACGAGGGTCGTGCGCTCTGTCTGGAAACGATCCTATTACCTTGTTAGGTTGTCCTGAATGACATATAAGACACCTTTTAGGACATGGTGAAAACATCATGCACAGCATTGGCTTTGTCATCTTTCCCGGCTTCCAGGTCATGGGGTTCACGGCGATCACCGCGTTCGAAATCGCCAACCTGGTCCTCGGCAAACCGGCCTATGAGGTCACCTTGCTGTCCGAGGCGGGAGGACTGGTACTCTCATCCGCCGGGTTTCGCGTGGAAACCCAGGCCTTCGGCAGCCGCACGTTCGATACTGTGATGTTCGGTGCCAGCACCACGATCGAGCAGGTCACGCCAGGGCTTGTCCGCTTCGTGCAGCAGTCGATGGCGTCTTCCCGACGGGTGGCAGGTCCTTGCACTGGCGCGTTCGTGCTGGCGCAAAGCGGGGTGCTCGACGGTCGCCGGGCCACCACGCACTGGTTGTTCGCCAAGGAGCTGCAGGAGCGATTCCCCAAGGTCAAGGTCGAGCTGGACAGGATCTACATCATCGACGGCCCGGTGTGGACATCGGCGGGCATGACGGCCAGCATCGACCTGGCGCTGGCGATGATCGAGAAGGACCACGGCCTCGATACCGCGCGCACCGTCGCCCGCAAGCTGGTGGTCTACCACCGCCGTGCGGGGGGGCAATCGCAGTTTTCGGTACTGCTGGAGATGGAGCCGAAGTCCGATCGAATCCAGGCGGCGCTGGAGTACGCCCGTCGCAACCTGAAGAGCGTCCTGAGTGTGGAGGAACTGGCCGAAATCGCTCACCTGAGCCCGCGCCAGTTCAGCCGGACATTCACCGCGCAAACCGGCCAGTCGCCGGCCAAGGCCGTGGAGCATCTACGGGTCGAAGCGGCGCGCATGCTCCTTGAGGACAGTACTCATCCGATCGAAGTCATTGCCAGGGAGACGGGCTTCGCTGACCGCGAGCGGATGCGGCGCGCCTTCCTGCGCACCATTGGCCAGGCGCCGCAAACGGTACGTCGAGCCGGCTCAATCAGCCCGACGTAGCCCGGGGCAACATTGCCCAGGTTCAGGACAGGTCTATGGCGTACACCTCACCTAGCCGTTCGATTCCATAGCGTTTCACCTCCAGTCCTGTGGCGCTGTGCGGGCAACCCCTGGCGAGGTCGAAGCGCAGCCCGTGGGCGGGGCACTGCAACAGGCTGCCCTGCAGCTTGCCGGCAAGCAGCGAGGCACCGCTGTGCGGGCAACTGTCGTCGATGGCATGCAGGGTGCCGGCGACATTGAACAGCAGCACCGACTTGTCCTCATGACGAAGTAGCACCCGCTGGCCTTCGGCCGGCAGGCGAGCTGCCGGGATCTCGATCACTGGTTTCACCTGAAGCTCCTGCGGCGGGATAAGGTCAGAGGGCTTCGGCCAGTTTCTTCAGCTCGGCCTTGAGGACTTTGCCGGTCGCCGCGGCAGGCAGGCTGTCCAGCACGCAGATGTGGCTCGGGCGTTTGTAGGGCGACAGGCGTTCGGCGAGGAAGGCCCGCAGGGCCGCGACATCGAAGGCGCTGCGATCCGCCACCTGGAGGAACGCCACCACCTCTTCGTTACCTTCCACCGGACGACCGACCACGGCGGTCATCACCACGCCGGGGAAAGCCACCAGGGCCGCCTCGACTTCAGGCGGGTAGACGTTGAAGCCGGAACGGATGATCAGCTCCTTGCTGCGCCCGACGATGAACAGCGCACCGTCGCTGTCCTGGCGCGCCATGTCGCCGGTGTTCAGCCAGCCGTCCACGGTCAGCACTTCCTCGGTCTTGTCCGGGGCCCGGTAATAACCTTTCATCACGTTGGGACCGCGTACCCAGAGTTCGCCAACTTCGCCCTGGGCAACGGCAGCGGTGCGCCCGTTGTTCATCAGGAGAATTTCCAGCCCGGGAATCGGCCGGCCGACAGAGGTGTCGCCGCGTGGTTCGTCGATGCGCGTCTGGCTGACCGTAGGCGAACTTTCGGTCAGGCCATAACCGTTGTGCAGGGCGATGCCGAAGCGTTGCTCGACGGCGGTCTTGAGGGTCATGTCCAGCGGCGAGCCGCCGGCGTACATGAAGCGCAGGTGTGGCGCCTGCAGTTCGATCTGGCCGGCGTCGGCCAGTTCCAGCAGCCGTGCGTACATGGCCGGCACGCCCTGCATCAGGGTCACGCCGTCTTCGCGCAGGGCGCGGGCCAGTTCCTGCGGGTCGAAGCGTGCTTCCAGCTGCAGTGCCGCGCCGGCGAACAGGCTGGCCAGGCACACGGCCGACAGGCCATAGACATGGGAAATCGGCAGCACCGCGTAGACCCGGTCGGCATTGCACAGCTGGCGCAGCAGGCTGGCGGAGTGGGCGATGTACAAGAGATTGCGGTGGGTCAGCATGACGCCCTTGGGCGCGCCGGTGGTGCCGGTGGTGTAGATCATCGCCGCCACCTGGCGCGCCGGGTCGTGTTCGACCGGCTCGGGTTGGCAATCCGTGTTCAACGGGCCGAGGTGGTAGCTGCCCAGCCGCTCCGTGCTGCGCGGTTCGGCACCGGCGCGCTCGGCATGGGCGGCGGCCTCCTTCGACACGGTGCTGGCGAACAGCACCCGGCGGGCGCCGCTGTGGGTGCAGATGTTGTCGATCTCCGCGGCCGACAGCCGCGCATTGACCACCACCGACCAGGCGTCCAGGCGGCTGAGGGCGAGGAGGGCGGCGACCTGCAGGGCACAGTTCTCGGCCACCAGCATGACCCGGTCGCCGCTGCGGATACCATCGGCTTCGAACTGCGCGGCCAGGCGGCTGACCGCCCCGCGCAGTTCGCCGTAGCTGAGGGTCAACCCGCCCTCGTGCAGGGCTGGCGCATCGTCATGGCTGTGGGGATGGCGCTCGATGATCTGGTGCAGGCGCTCGGGCAGGCCGGCCAGTACGTGTTCACGGGTCAGCATGTCAGTTCTGCTCCGCGCGACGAATCAGGTTACGGGCGATCACCAGTTGCTGGATCTGCGTGGTGCCTTCGTAGATGCGGAACAGGCGCACATCGCGGTAGAACCGCTCGATGCCGTATTCGCTGACGTAGCCGGCGCCGCCGAAGATCTGCACGGCGCGATCGGCCACGCGGCCGCACATTTCCGAGGCGAACATCTTGCAGCACGAGGCCTCCATGGACACATCCTGCTTGAGGTCGCGCTTGCGCGCGGCATCGATGACCATGCAGCGGGCGGCGTAGATGTCGGCCTGGCTGTCGGCGAGCATGGCCTGGATCAGCTGGAACTCGGCCAGCGGCTGGCCGAACTGCTGGCGCTCCAGCGCGTAGTTCAGGGCATCGCTGAGCATGCGCTCGGCGGCACCGACGCAGATCGCGGCAATGTGCAGGCGGCCCTTGTCGAGGACTTTCATGGCGGTCTTGAAGCCGACGCCCTCGACGCCGCCGATCAGGTTGGCGACCGGGATGCGGCAGTTCTCGAAGATCACATCGCAGGTGTGCGCGCCTTTCTGGCCCATCTTCTGGTCGATCTTGCCCAGCGACACGCCCGGCGTGCCGGCCTCGACGATGAACGCGGAAATGCCGCCGGCGCCCTTGATCTCGGTGCTGGTGCGGGCCATCACGGTGAAGATGCCGGCCTGCGGGGCGTTGGTGATGAAGCGCTTGGTGCCGTTGAGCACGTAGTGGTCACCCTCGCGCACGGCGCGGGTGCGCAGGGAGGCGGCGTCGGAGCCGGCGCCGGGTTCGGTGAGGGCGAACGAGCCGATCAGTTCACCGGCGGCCATTCGTGGCAGGTAGTGCTGCTTCTGCGCCTCGGTGCCGTCGATGATCAGGCCCTGGGAGCCGATGCCGTTGTTGGTGCCGATCAGGGAGCGGAAGGCGGGCGAGGTCTTGCCCAGCTCGAAGGCGACCAGGACTTCCTCTTCCATGCTCAGGCCCAGGCCGTCGTATTCCTGCGGGATGCACAGGCCGAACAGGCCCAGGGCGCGCATCTCGTCGACGATGTCCTGGGGAATACGGTCGTTTTCGGCGACCTCGGCCTCGGCGGGCACCAGGCGTTCACGGACGAAGCGCGACAGGTTGTCGAGCAACAGGTTGAGTGTTTCCTGATCGTTGATCATGCAGACCTCTTATTGGAATTGTCGGCCCAGACTGGCTTCGACATTGCGCACCATGTGCGAAAGACGCGGCCCCAGGTCGTCTTCCAGCATGTGCTGGCGCAAGGCGAATGCCGGGCCACCGCAGCTGAAGGCGACGACACCGGAGCCGTCGGGTTTGATCAGTGGAACGCCGACGGCGTTGATGTCTTTCTGCCAGTCGCCGCAGGACAGGCAGAACCCCTGGTCCTGATACTGGCGGAAGGCTTTTTCCAGTTGTTCGCGCAGGGCCGGCCAGTGCTCCGAGTCGCGGGCGCGCAGTTGGTCGAGCAGCAGGTCGCGCTCGGCCTCTGGTATGGCGGCGAGGTAGGCGCGGCCCATGGCGGTGGTCGCCAGGGGAATGCGCGAACCGATGTCCAGGCGCAGGGTCAGCGGGCCGCTGCCCTGGCAGTTGTCGATGTAGACCATGCTCAGGCGATCGCGGGCACCCAGCGAGACCGAGCTCTGGGTCTGTTCGGCGAGTTCGGTCATCAGTGGCCTGGCCTGGCGGCGGATATCCAGGCCGCTGAGGTGGGCGTAGCCCAGGGCGAGCACGCCGGTGTCCAGCGCGTATTTGCCCAGGCTGGCGATGTACTGCAGGTAGCCCAGGCGCACCAGGGTGTAGGTCAGGCGCGACACCGTGGCCTTCGGCAGGCCGCTGCGCTGCACCAGCTCCTGGTTGCCTAGCAGGCGTTCGCCGGGACGGAAGCAGCGCAGCAACTCCAGGCCACGGGCCAGGGCCGTGACGAACTGGCGGTCCTGCTCCAGGGCCTGCTGGTCGAGTTCGGTGTCGAAGAGATTGCGCTTGCTCATGGTCGATCCTCATGCGTCGGAAACGGGGTCGCCGATCGCCGGGCCGGATGCTGGCACAGGCAAAAAGCGATAGTCAACAAATCAAAACGTAGTTTCGCACAGCGGAACTAGTAAGGTCAGCCTCAAAAACCGCATTCGTCACCTATGGATTTTTCGGGATTGCAAATCGCCGGAGAAGTTGCGTAGGCTGAATTTAAATGCAAAACACTGTTTCGCTATGCGGAACAATAATAAGAGGCAGCTATGAGCGAAACATGGGTCGACCGCCCTTTGCCGGGCGTGGCGCGGGTGCACCTGAACCGGCCGGAGGCGCGCAATGCGCTGAACCAGGCGGTGCGTGAGCAACTGGCCGAGCATTTCCACCGTCTGGGCACGGACCCTGAGGTGCGCTGCATCCTGTTGACCGGCGGCGACCAGGTGTTCGCTGCCGGCGCCGATATTCGCGACATGGTCGAGCGCGGCGCCATCGACATGCTCCTGCGCCAGACCCAACGGTTGTGGGCAGCCATTGCCCAGTGTCCGAAACCGGTGATCGCTGCGGTCAATGGTTTCGCCCTGGGCGGCGGTTGCGAGCTGGCCATGCATGCCGACCTGATCGTCGCCGGCCGCAGCGCCAGCTTCGGCCAGCCGGAAATCCGTGTCGGCATCATGCCCGGCGCCGGCGGCACCCAGCGCCTGACCCGGGCGGTCGGCAAGTTCCAGGCCATGCGCCTGTTGCTCACCGGCACGCCGGTCAGCGCCGAAGAAGCGCTGCGCATGGGCCTGGCCAGCGAGGTGGTGGACGACGAGCAGGTGCAGGAACGGGCGCTGGAGCTGGCCCGGCAGATCGCCGGCATGCCACCGCTGGCGGTCATGCAGATCAAGGAAGTGTTGCTGGCCGGCCAGGATGCCTCGCTGGATACCGCCCTGATGCTCGAGCGCAAGGCCTTCCAGCTGCTGTTCGATTCGGCGGATCAGAAGGAGGGCATGCGTGCCTTCCTCGACAAACGCACACCGGCCTACACAGGGAGCTGAGCATGAGCGCACGTGAAATCAGGCGCATGGCGGTGGTGGGGGCCGGGGTCATGGGCGCCGGCATCGCCCAGATCGCCGCACAGGCCGGCGTCAGTGTCCAGCTTTTCGACAACCGTCCGGGCGCCGCCCAGGCGGCCCGCGACAGCATTCTGGCGACCCTGGAAAAGCTCGCGGGCAAAGGCAAGCTGAGCGAACAGCAGGTCCAGGCCGCAGGTGACAACCTGATCGCGGCCGGTTCCCTGGCCGAGCTGGCCGACGCGCAACTGGTGGTGGAAGCCATCGTCGAGAACCTGGCGATCAAGCGGGTCTTGCTCGCCGACCTCGAAGCCGTGGTCGCCGACGATTGCCTGCTGGCCAGCAACACCTCGTCGCTGTCGGTCACCGCCATTGCCGCCCAGTGCCGGGTGCCGGGCCGGGTCGGTGGTTTCCACTTCTTCAACCCGGTGCCGCTGATGAAGATCGTCGAGGTGATCGACGGACTCAAGAGCGAGGCCTGGGTCGGGCCGACCCTGCTGGCCCTGGGCGAGCGCATGGGCCATACCGCCGTGCGCGCCCAGGACACCCCGGGCTTTATCGTCAACCATGGTGGCCGGGGCTACGGCACCGAGGCCATGCGCGTGCTCAGCGAATCCGTGACCGACCCGCTGACCCTCGATCGCATCCTGCGCGAGCAGGCCGGCTTTCGCATGGGGCCGTGCGAGCTGTTCGACCTCACCGGGCTGGACGTCTCCCACCCGGTGACCGAATCGATCTACGACCAGTATTACCAGGAGCCGCGCTATCGCCCGACCCTGATCACCGGCCAGCGCCTGCAGGCCGGGTTGCTCGGGCGCAAGAGCGGGCAGGGCTTCTACCGCTATGTCGATGGCGTGCAGCAGGTGCCCGTCGAGGCGCCGAGCCCTTGCGTGGCCCTGCCGACGGTGTGGGTCAGCAATGCCCGCCCGCAGGCTCGCGAGGCGGTGGTCGAGCGGCTCGAACGGCTGGGCGCGCGCGTCGATACCGCGCCGCGGCCGGGCCCCGAATCGCTGTGCCTGGTATTGCCACTGGGGACCGATGCGACCCACGCCGCTATCGCCGAAGGCCTCGACCCGCTGCGCACCCTGGCGCTGGACACGCTGCTGCCGCTGACGCGCCGCCGCGTGCTGATGACCACCACCGTCACCTCGCCGGGCTGGAGCGATGCCGCCCACGCCTTGCTGGCCGCCGACGGCACGCCGGTCAGCGTGATCCGCGACAGCGGCGGCTTCGTGGCGCAGCGAGTGCTGGCGCACATCGTCAACATCGCCTGCGACATGGCGCAACAGGGCGTGGCAAGCCCCCGGGACATCGATAGCGCCATTCGCCTGGGCCTGGGCTATCCGCTCGGGCCGCTGGCCTGGGGCGATGCGCTGGGCGCCGACACGCTGCTGCAGATCCTCGACCGCCTGCACGACTTCTACCGCGACCCGCGCTATCGCCCCAGCCCCTGGTTGATGCGCCGCGCCCGCCTGGGCCTGTCGTTGCTCGCCAGCGACTCCTGACACCGACTCCGCACAAGGAACAACACATGCTCGACGCTTACATCTACGACGGCCTGCGTACCCCGTTCGGCCGCCACGGCGGTGGCCTGGCGCCGGTTCGCCCGGACGACCTGGCGGCCCAACTGATCCAGGCCCTGGTGCAACGCTCGCCGTTCCCCGCCGAACAGATCGAGGACGTGATCCTCGGTTGCACCAACCAGGCCGGTGAAGACAGCCGCAACATCGCCCGCAACGCGCTGCTGGCGGCGGGGCTGCCGGTCAGCGTGCCGGGGCAGACGGTCAACCGCTTGTGCGCCAGCGGCCTGGCCGCGGTGCTGGATGCGGCCCGTGCCGTCAGCTGTGGCGAGGGCGAGCTGTACCTGGCCGGCGGCGTCGAGAGCATGAGCCGCGCGCCCTTTGTGCTGGGCAAGAGCGAGAGCGCCTACAGCCGTGAGGCCAAGCTGTTCGACAGCACCATCGGTGCGCGCTTCCCCAATCCGAAGGTCAATGCGCAGTACGGTGAAGACACCATGCCGCAGACCGCCGACAACGTCGCCGAGGACTACCGCATCGGCCGCGAGCAGGCCGATGCCTTCGCCCTGGCTTCGCAGCAGCGTTATGCACAGGCGCTGGCCGAGGGTTTCTTCGAGGGCGAGATTCTCCCGGTGCAAGCACCCGCCGGTCGCAAGGGCACGGTCAGCGTGGTGGCCGATGAACACCCGCGTCCGCAGGCCACCGTTGAAGACCTGGCCAGGCTCAAGCCGCTGTTCGAAGGTGGCGTGGTGACCGCTGGCAACGCCTCCGGCATCAACGATGGTGCTGCGGCCCTGCTGATCGGCAGCCGTGCGCTGGGCGAGCGCCATGGCGTGCGGCCGCGTGCGCGGATCCTCGCCGGTGCGGCCAGTGGCGTCGAGCCGCGAGTGATGGGCATCGGCCCGGCGCTGGCGATTCCCAAGGCGCTGGCACGCGCGGGGCTGACCCTGGCGGACATGGACCTGATTGAAATCAACGAAGCCTTCGCCGCCCAAGTGCTGGGCTGCCTGCATCTGCTCGACCTGCGTGCCGACGACCCACGGGTCAACCCCAACGGCGGTGCCATCGCCCTCGGCCATCCGCTGGGCGCTTCCGGTGCGCGCCTGGCACTCACCGCGCTGCGTGAGCTGGAACGCCGTGGCGGCCGGTACGCCGTGGTCAGCCTGTGCATCGGCGTCGGCCAGGGGCTGGCAGTAGTGATCGAACGTCTGCAAGGAGATGACCATGGCCAGCTATAACGCGCCGTTGCGGGACATGCAGTTCGTCCTCGACGAGCTGCTCCAGGTACAAGACTACGCCGCGCTGCCGGGCTTCGCCGAGGCGACCCCGGATGTCACTGCGGCCATCCTCGAAGAGGCCGGCAAGCTGGCCAGTGGCGTGCTGGCGCCGTTGAACGCGGTGGGCGACCACCAGGGCTGTACGCTGGTCGAGGGTGAAGTGACCACCGCCCCGGGCTTTCGCGAGGCCTACCAGCTGTATGCGCAAAGCGGCTGGACCGGCCTGACCGCCTCGCCCGAGTACGGCGGCCAGGGCCTGTCGCACCTGCTGGGCATCGCCGTGCGGGAAATCATGACCAGTGCCAACCTGGCCTTCTCGATGTTCGCCGGCCTCAGCCATGGTGCGGCGAACGCCATCGCCAACGGCGGCAGCGACGCGCAGAAAGCGCTGTACCTGCCGCCGATGATCGAGGGCCGCTGGACCGGCACCATGAACCTCACCGAGCCGCATTGCGGCACCGACCTGGGCCTGCTGCGTACCCGCGCCGAGCCCCAGGCCGACGGCAGCTACCGGATCAGCGGAACCAAGATCTTCATCTCCGCCGGCGAGCATGACCTGGCCGAGAACATCGTCCACCTGGTGCTGGCCCGCCTGCCGGACGCACCGCCTGGGGTGAAGGGCATCAGCCTGTTCATCGTGCCCAAGTTCCTGGTCAACGCCGATGGCTCGCTGGGCGCGCGCAACGCCGTGCGCTGCGGTTCGCTGGAAGAGAAGATGGGCATCCACGGCAACCCGACCTGCGTGATGAACTACGACGGTGCCAGCGGTTACCTGATCGGCCAGCCCCATCAAGGCTTGCGGGTGATGTTCGTGATGATGAACGGGGCGCGCCTGGCCGTTGGCGTGCAGGGCCTGAGCCTGGCCTCGGTGGCCTACCAGAATGCCGCCCGCTATGCCCGCGAGCGCTTGCAGGGGCGGGCACCCGGTGGCGCGGTGGCGCCGGAACTGGCCGCCGATCCGATCGTGATGCACCCCGATGTCCAGCGCATGCTGCTGACCCAGCGTGCCTTCGTCGAAGGCGGCAGGGCGCTGACCTACTGGGCCGGGCTGCAGGTCGACCTGGCGCACAAGCACCCGGACGCCGCAACCCGCGAAGCCGCCAACGACCTGCTCGGTTTGCTCACGCCGATGATCAAGGCCTACTGCACCGACAAGGGCGTGGAATGCACGGGTCTTGCGATGCAGTGCTTTGGTGGGCACGGCTATATCCGCGAGTGGGGCATGGAGCAGTTCGTCCGCGATGCGCGCATCACCCCGCTGTACGAAGGCACCAACGGCGTCCAGGCCATGGACCTGGCCACGCGCAAGCTCAGGCTCGATGACGGCCGGGCGATGCGCCGCTTCCTGGCGCTGGTGGAGGACTTCTGCCAGGGCCAGGACGACAGCTCCAAGGAGGTGCAGGCGCTGCGTCTGGCCCTGGCCGACCTGGCGGTGGCGGTCGACTACATGGGCAGTGCCGATGCGACGGCCACGGCCGCCGGGGCGGTGGACTTCCTGCACCTGACCGCGCTGGTTGCGTTCGGCCTGCAGTGGGCGAAGATGGCCGGCATCGCCCGGCAGCAGCTGGCGCAAGAAACGGCCGAGGCCGACTTCTACCGCGCCAAGCTGCACACCGCGCAGTTCTTCTTCGCGCGTATACTGCCGGAAACGTCCATCCACTTGCAGCGTATCGGTAGCGGCGCCGATACCCTCAGGGCCTTCGACCCCGAGCAGTTCTGACGCCCGCGCGGGAGGTCCGGCAATGAAGCGAGCGAGCCCGCGGGTGGCGGACAAATCCATTCCGGTGGGTGCGCTCGTCTCGTTGCCGGTGGTGCTGCAGGAACACGGTGTCGATCCCTGGCCGCTGCTGGCCGGGTTCGGCATCCAGCCCGAGTCGTTCAAGCAGCACCTGCACCCGCTGCCGGTGATCACTCACGGCAAGATCCTCGAGGCCGCTGCGGCGCTGTCCGGCTGCGATCACCTGGGCCTGTTGCTGGGCCAGCGGGCCAACCTGCAGAACGCCGGGCCCTTGCGTTTTCTGGTGCTCAACGCGCCCACGGTGCGGGCTGCCACCGAGTGCCTGATCCGCTACTGCGGGCTGTGGTACCGCGGCCTGCACCTGAGCCTGGTGGAGGAGCGCGGCTATGCCGGCATGCGCCTGAGCATCGTCGGCAACGTGCCCGGCAGCGACCAGCTGTTGACTGCTTATCTCGCGGCCATCGTCACCATCATGGAGCTGATCGTCGGTCATGCCTGGCGTCCGGCGCTGGTGCGCATCGCCTATCGCAAGCCGCGTTCGGCGGCGCTGTATGAAGGGTTTTTCCGCTGTCCGGTGTGGTTCGGCCAGTCGCAGCATGAGGTGCTGTTTTCCCAGTCGCTGCTGGACCAGCCGCGTGCCGGGCATGACCGCCAGCTCGATGATTTCCTGCGTACCCACCTGAACGAAATGCAGGGCCGCGAAGGTCCCGACCTCGCCAGCCGGGTGTGCCAGGTCATCGAGGCGTTGCTGCTGGAGGGCGACTGCACGGCCGAGCGGGTGGCCGAGTTCTTCGCCGTGCACCGCTTCACCCTCTACCGCTACCTCAGCGAGCAACAGACCAGTTTCGAGCGACTGCTGGAGCAGACCCGCAAGGAAATGGCGACTCGCCTGTTGATCGACCCGGACCTGCCGATCGCCGAGGTCGCCAGCCGCCTGGGCTACGAGACCCAGGGCAACTTCACCCGCGCCTTCAAGCGCTGGTTCGCCTGCACGCCGCGCGAGTGGCGCAAGGCAGGTGGAGCCACACCGGCACCGAGCCTGGCCCGCGCCACCGGCTGACCCTGTAGAAATTCTTCCTGCTCAGTGGGTTGCACCTGCAGCCCGGCTGCGCCGTGGGCGACGCATATCCGCAGCCGGCGCAAATGTGCCGAAATGATAAAAGCTGGTGCCAGGATGATAAAAGCCGCTTCCCACAAGCCAGTAACTTTTCAGTCATGCGAGCTGCTGTGCGCTCATTCGTTCAATAACCATAAATAGGACGGAGAAGTATCAATGCATTTCCTCGATGACAGCTTGTTCCCCGAGAACCAGGAAAAACTGGTGATCCAGGTCGCGCCCTACGGTCCGCAGTGGACTCCCGCCGATTCGGACGACATCCCGGTGAGCATGGACGACCAGATCCAGAAGGCGATCGACTGCTACAACGCCGGCGCCACGGTGCTGCACGTTCATGTGCGCGAAGAAGACGGCAAGGGCTCCAAGCGCCTGAGCAAGTTCAACGAAATGCTCGGCCTGCTGCGCGAGGCCGTGCCGGAGATGGTCCTGCAGGTGGGCGGCTCGATTTCCTTCGCCCCGGAAAGCGAAGGCCAGGCGGCCACCTGGCTGGACTACGACACCCGCCACATGCTGGCCGACCTGTCGCCCAAGCCCGACCAGGTGACCATCGCCATCAACACCAGCCAGATGAACATCTGCGAGCTGCTGACCGCCGATGACATCGCCGGCACCATCCTGGAGCAACCCGCCTACTTCAATGCCTACCAGGAGATGGTCTCGGACGCGCGTCCGTCGTTCTTCATCGAGCACCTCAAGCGCCTGCAGGCCGCCGGCATCCAGCCGCACTTCATGCTCGGCCACGTGCACCAGCTGGAAACCGTCGAGCGCCTGATCCGCAAGGGCCTGTACACCGGTCCCCTGGTCCTCAACTACGTGGCCATCGGTGGCGGCGCGGCGGGCCTGGATCCGTCCGACATGATCGAGTTCGTCAAGCGCACCCCGCCAGGCTCGGTGCTGTCGATGGAAAGCGCCATGCGCGCGGTGCTGCCGATGAACGCCATGGCCATCGCCATGGGCCTGCACGTGCGGGTCGGCATCGAAGATACCCTCTGGGGCCGCAAGGGCGAGCGCATGACCTCGGTCCAGCAGATCGAGCAGACCGTGCGTCTGGCCCGCGAACTGGGGCGTGAGATTGCCACCGGCAAGGAAGCCCGCCAGATCTACAAGATCGGCGAGACCTACGGCAGCACCGACGAAACCCTGGCCAAGCTGGGCATGGCGCCGAACCGCAAGCCGGGTCAGCGCGGCTTTACCGTCCCCGGCCAGTTCTGAGCCGGACGTGAGCGGCTGCGGGCGGCCACAAGGTCGCCTGCAGTTCCCAACTGCCAAGAGGTGTGCAATGAGTCTTGAGAATAAAGTCGCCCTGGTGACCGGCGTGGGTCCGGGCCTGGGCCAGGCCTGCGCGATTGCCCTGGCCAGGGCCGGGGCGAAGCTGGTGGTCTGCGATGTCAGCGAGCAGTCCCTGGCGCAAACCCGCGAGGCGGTCCAGGCGCTGGGCGCCGAGTGCCTGGCGGTGCGCTGCGATGTGTCGTCCAGCGCGGAAGTGGACGCGATGTTCGAGCAGGTCGTGGCACGTTTCGGCACCCTGCACGTGCTGGTCAACAACGCTGCGCTAACGCCCAACCGCGACGTCGATACCCAGCGCCGCAACGCCTTGTACCGTTACATGTCCAGCCCCGAGCCACGTCGCTCGCTGGGGTTCACCAGCACCCTCAGCGACGAGGAGTGGCATCGCTACTGGGGCGTCAACGTCCACGGCCTGTTCTATTGCACCCGTGCGGCCCTGAAGCTGATGGAACCGCAGCGCGACGGCAAGATCATCAACATCGCCTCGATTGCCGGCCTGTCGAGCAAGAGCGCGCACAGCCCGCACTACTGCGCGACCAAGGGCGCGGTGATCGCCTTCACCAAGTCGGTGGCCTATGAAGTGGCGGGGGCCAACATCTTCGTCAACGCCATGGCCCCGGGCGGCGTCGCCACGCCAGCGTTCAATGCCTACCTCGACGCCATCGGCGAGGACGCCCGCAACCGCCTGTGGCAAGGGGTGCCGCTGGGCCGCTTCGGCACGGTCGAGGAATATGCCGGCACCGTGCTCTATCTCGCCGGTGAGCACTATCTGGTCGGCCAGGTGCTCAGCCCCAATGGCGGCGGCGTGATCTGATCCTTTTTCGCAGCGGGAATAACAACAATGAGCGATACCCCGAATTACAACGCCCTGCGTGCCGCGGGCCTGGTCGATGAAAGCCTGGACCGCATGGCCGAATGGGATGCGCCCTGGACCGAGACCTTCATGAAGCTGGTCGAGGACAGTCAGGTCAATGACGTCCTCGATCCGAAACTGGTGGCACTGATCCGCCTGAACATCGACGTCACCGCCACCCACCTGTATGCCCCGGGTGTGCGTCGCCACGTGCGTGACGCGTTGCGCCTGGGCGCGACCCGTGCCGAGATCCTGGAAGTGTTCAAGCTGGCGAGCGTGGTCGGTATCCATGCCTGCGCCCTGGGCGTGCCGATCCTCGCCGAGGAGATGGCCAACGCCGGTATTGCCGACCTGCCGGTGGCGGCGGGGGCGACGCCGGTGTGCGATGCGGTGCGGGCCAACGGGATGTTCAACCCGCTGTGGGACAAGCTCTACCAGTGGGATCCGGCGTACCTGGAGAAATTCCTCGCCATGGGCTTCGGCCTGTGGAAGGACGGCATCCTGCCGCCGCTGTGGATCGAGTTCCTGTGCATCGCCGGCGATGCGGCCATCACCCATCTGTATGGCCACGGCACGCGCCGCCATATCCAGGCCGCGCTGCAACTGGGTGCGAGCCGCGAGCAGGTGCTGGAAGTGCTGAAGATTGTCAGCCTGCAGGGCATCGAAGCCTGCGAGCTGGGGGTGCCGATGCTGGACGAGGAACTGCGCGCGTTTTGCGCTGCGCAGTGATTCCAGCCGCGCCACGGGCGTGTGCATAACAACAAGAACAACGATGCCAATGCGTTTTTCGCAGGAGGAGAGGTCATGACTAGCGTGGTTGAACGAGGCCAGTGCCTGACGGGCGAAGCTGCTGCCCATGAGGTCCAGCAGACGTTTCGCAAGATTGCCTGGCGCTTGCTGCCGTTCCTGTTTTTCGCCTATGTGATCAACTCGATCGACCGCATCAATATCTCTTTCGCCAAGCTGCGCATGGCCGAAGACCTGGCGCTGACCGACGCCGCCTACGGCCTGGGCGCGGCCGCGTTCTTCGTCGGCTACCTGTTGTTCGAGGTGCCGAGCAACCTGTACATGCAGCGGGTCGGCGCACGCCTGACCATCATGCGCATCATGGTCCTGTGGGGGCTGGTGACCATCGCCACCAGCCTGGTCAGCTCCGCCACCGGCCTGTACATCGCGCGCTTTTTGCTGGGGGTGGCCGAAGCCGGGTTCTTTCCGGGCGTGATCCTCTACCTGACCTACTGGTTCCCGGCGTCGCGCCGTGGCCGGATCACCTCGATCTTCATCATGGCCGGTATCTTCGCCGGGATCGTCAGCGGCCCGCTGGCCGGCTGGATCATGACCCATTTCCACGGCTGGGCCGGGCTGCGCGACTGGCAGGCGCTGTTCGTGATCGAAGGCATCCCGGCGGTGCTGCTGGGCCTGCTCGCCTGGTTCTGGCTGGCCGACAAGCCGAAGGACGTCACCTGGCTCAGCGAACGCGAGAAAGCCATCGTCCAGGCGCAGCTGGAGGCCGACCAGAGCACCAAGGGCACTACCCATACCTCGTTCCGCCAATTGCTGCGCGATCCGCGAGTGCTGCTGGCGGGCCTGGTGTTCTTCTGCATCTACTCGGGCACCAACACCGTGGCCTACTGGATGCCGAGCCTGATCCAGAGCTTCGGTCTCAGCGACATCGGCCGCATCGGCCTGATCAGCAGCCTGCCGTATTGCATCGCGCTGGTCGCCATGTACCTGCTCGGGCGCAGCTCGGACAAACACCTGGAGCGTCGCTGGCACCTGGCCTCGACCATGCTGGTGGGGGCGGCGAGTTTCGTCATGCTCGGCCTGTTCCAGGGCAACCTGGAGTTGTCGGTGCTGTTCATGAGCCTGGGCGCCGGTGCCTGCCTGTCGGCGGTGCCGCTGTTCTGGACCATCCCGCCGGCCTACCTCAGCGGCCCGGCCGCCGCCGGTGGTATCGCGCTGATCAGCAGCCTCGGCGGTATCGCGGCGATGATCGCGCCGGTGCTGGTGGGCTCGATCAAGACCCAGACCGGCAGCCTGTTCATCGCCTTCGATGTGATTGCCGGCCTGCTGGTGTTCGGCGCCGCTGTCCTGCTGCTGGGCATCCCGGCACGGCTGCTGCGCGAGCGCACTCACACTTCTGACTGATCTGCCACACAACGCCCACTCACACTGGGGCCGCAAGGCCCCGGTGCGGGGAGCCCTTCACCATTAAAAACAACAAAAGGTGACATGCATGTTGAGCCGTACCGCCTTCTCCACCTGCCAGCACGGAGGATTTGCGCCTTGCCTGCTGGCTGCAGGCGTCGCCCTGGGGACGCTCGTCAGCCCTTCGGCAGGCGCCGTGACTTTCGAGGTCAACGAGGACTGGTCGCTGACCACCAACACCACCCTGAGCCTGGGTTCGAACTGGGCCCTGCGCAATGCCGACCCGGACCTGGTGTACGCGCCGGATGCGCGCAGCATCGGCAAGCCCGGCAATGGCATCGACACCAACGGCGACGATGGGCGGTTGAACTTCAACAAGCACGATCCGATTTCCCAGGTGTTCAAGGGCCTGACCGAGTTCGACCTCAACGACGGCAGCCAGGGCGCGTTCATCCGCTTCAAGTACTGGTACGACCACGCCCTGGAAACCCGCGACGGCGACTTCAAGAAGTTCGACGACTCCGGCTGGCCGGACATGGCCAAGTTCCAGGGCTTCGAGACCCTCGATGCCTACCTGTGGAAGGATTTTCAACTGGCGGGCAAACCGCTCAACGTCAAGGTCGGCAAGCAGGTGTTGACCTGGGGTGAGGCGCTGTTCTTCCAGAACGGCATCAACGCCATCAACCCCCTCGACGTCTCGGCGTTCAACCGTCCCGGGGTCGAGCTCAAGGAAGGCCAGCTGCCGGTGGAGATGCTTTCGTTCAACTTCGGCCTGAGCGACACCCTGAGCCTTGAGGGCTTCTACCAGTTCAACTTCCGCGCCTCGGTGCTCGATGGTTGCGGCACCTTCTTCCAGGCCGCCGACTTCGCCCCGGAAGGCTGCGGCCCGATCATCGCCGGTGTCAGTGGCGACCGCACCACGGCCAACGCCCTGCGCAGCGGTACCTACATCCCGCGCGGGCAGACCGACTGGGCCAGCGACACCGGGCAGTACGGCCTGGCCGTGCGCAAGGTGCTCGAAGACCTCGACGATGCCGAGCTGGGTATCTATTACGCCAACTACCACAGCCGCTTTGCCTCGTTCAACGGCACGGCCACCACCCAGGCAGGCCTGGCCAACTTCAACACCGCGTCCTACAACTCGGTCTACCCCGAAGACATCCGCCTGTACGGCATCAGCCTCAGCGGCGTGGTCGGCGGCACGGCGGTGTTCGGCGAGCTGAGCTACCGGCCGAACCAGCCGCTGGGCTTCAACGGCAATGACACCGTGCAGTTCCTGCTGCGCAGCCCCAACACTCCCTTCACCGCTCCGGGCGTGGCCCCGGCCGCCGGGGCGCCGATCGAAGGCTACCAGCGCATGCCGGTGTACCAGTTCTCCCTGGGCGCCACCGACACCATCCCCAACGTGCTCGGCGCGCAGCGCTTCGCCTGGGCGGCGGAGGGCGCGGTGAACCACATCGCCGACCTTGGCGACCAGCGCTTCGGCCGCAGCGGCGCCTATGGCCGCAGCGAGCTGAGCACGGCGGCATTCGACCCGAGCAAGCCTGCGACCTTCTGCACCGCCCCGGGCACCGCCAACCTCGATGCCGGCCGGATCCTGGAACTCAACCAGGACAACTGCAACGACAACCGCGGCTTCTTCACCGACTGGTCGTGGGGCTACCGCCTGCGTGGCGCGCTGAGCTACGAGGGCCTGCTGCCTTCGACCGTGGTCACCCCGAGCATCAACTTCCGCCATGACGTGGATGGCTATGGCCCCAACTTCCAGGAAGGTCAGAAAGCTGTGGGCCTCTCTGTGCTGTTCGAATACCGCAACGATTACTCGTTGGAGTTTGCCTACAACGATTTCTTCGGCTCGAACGACTTCACCACCCTCGACGACCGTGACTTCGCGTCGGTCAACCTAAAGGTGAGCTTCTGATGAAAACGACCCTCAAGACCCTCCCCCTGTTGTTCGCACTGGTGGCCGCCGGCCTGCAGGCGCCGGCCTTCGCCAAGGGCGGCGACGCCGGCAAGCTCGACGGCGCGCTCAACCCCATGGGCGGTGAGCGCGCGGCCAACGCCGACGGCAGCATCCCGGCCTGGGACGGCGGCCTCAAGCCCGGCAGCCTGGCCGCCAGTGCCAACGGCAACTACAGCGACCCGTTCGCCGCCGAGAAACCGCTGATGGTAATCAGCGCCGCCAACGCCGAGCAGTACAAGGACCTGCTGACCCCGGGCCAGGCGGCGATGCTCAAGCGCTTCCCCACCTACACCCTGAACGTCTACCCGAGCCACCGCACCGCGCGCATGCCGGATGAGGTGAACAAGGCCACCCGCGCCAACGCCGGCGGCGTGACCCTGGCCGACGGCGGCTATGGCCTGAAGGGCTACAACGCCGGTGTGCCGTTCCCGATGCCGACCGAGCCGCTGGAAGTGATGTGGAACCACATGGCCCGTTATGTCGGGGCGTCGCTGCAGCGCGAAATGGCCTCGGCAACCGTGGAAGCCAACGGCTCCGCGAGCCTGATCACCTATGCCCAGTCGGTGCACTGGCGCGCCGCCTTCAGCGATCTGCAGGCGGATGAGAACGTGCTCTATTACAGCCTGATCCGCGCCCTGAGCCCGTCGCGGGTGGCGGGTGAAATCACCATGGTCCACGACCCGATCAACCAGGTGCTGTCGGCGCGAGATGCCTGGCAGTACATCCCCGGCCAGCGCCGGGTCCGTCGGGCACCGACCGTCGCCTACGACTCCAGCGCCCGCTACAGCTATGGCCAGCTGACCAGCGACGGCGTCGGTGGCTTCAACGGTGCGCCGGATCGCTACGACTGGAAACTGATCGGCAAGCAGGAGCGGCTGATCCCGTACAACAGCTACAAGCTGGCGAGCAAGTCGCTCAAGTACGCCGACATCCTCAAGCCCAACTACCTCGATGCCCAGTACGTGCGTTACGAGAAGCACCGCGTGTGGGTGGTCGAAGCCACCCTCAAGCCGGGCACCCGCCACATCTACGGCAAGCGTCGCTTCTACATCGACGAGGACAACTGGCAGGTGGCGAGCTCGGAAATGTACGACAGCCGTGGCGAGTTGTGGCGCATGTACGAGAACTACCCGATGCAGTTGCCGGATGTGGACGTGCCGTTCCCGGCCATGGACGCCACCTATGACCTGATCTCCGGTCGCTACACCACCAACTTCATGACCAACGAGTACCAGCAGAAGATGGTCTTCAACGAGACCACCACCAAGGACTACTACAGCCCGGCCGCACTGCGTCGCTACGGCAAGTAAGCCCGCGTTTATCGATGCTGCACCCCTTTACCGCTGCTTCGGCAGCGGATTTTTTTCGTGTCCCCGAATTTTCTGTTGGTCCGTCCGGGCCGGGATCTGCTTATGCTCGTGGTAAGCCGTCGTTCACCCTTCAACCTGCTGCCCGGCCTTGCCGGCAGCTTCATCCTGGCCGCCTTCGCGTTGTGGCTGGCCGCCGCGCCGATGCTGCACGGCACCGGCCTTGGCGCCCTGACGCTGGCCATGCTGTTCGGCCTGGTGCTGGGCAACCTGACCCCGGCGCGGGTCCATGACGGGCTGGCCAGCGGGGTGCAGCTGTGCAAGCAACCGCTGCTGCGCATCGGCGTCGCCCTGTATGGCTTTCGCCTCACCGTGCAGCAGGTGCAGGCGCTGGGCGTGCAGGCGTTCCTGCTCGATGTGCTGCTGATCCTGAGCACCCTGGCCCTGGCGGTGTGGCTGGGCGTGCGGGTGCTGCGCCTGGAACGCCAGACGGCGATCCTGATCGGTGCCGGTCACGCCATCTGCGGCGCTGCGGCGATCCTCGCCAGCGCTGGCGTGGTCAAGGCGCGCAACGACCAGATCGCCATTGCCGTGGCCTGCATCGTGCTGTTCGGCACCTTCGGCATGCTGGTGTATCCCTGGGTGTTCAGCCTGGCGCCGACCTTGCTGGGCGACAGCCACAGTTTCGGCGTGTTCACCGGCGCCACCCTGCATGAAGTCGCCCAGGTGGTCGCCGCTGGCCAGGCCATGGACCCGCAAGCGGCCGAGGCGGCCATTGTCGCAAAGCTCATCCGCGTGTTGCTGCTGGCGCCGGTGCTGGTCGGCATCGGCGTGTGGCTGGCGCGCAGTGGTGACAACCGCGAAGCCTCGGCGCGGGTGAAGGTGCCGGTGTTCGTGCTGGGCTTCGTGGTCTGCATGCTGATCAATTCCTGGTTGCCACTGCCGCACAACCTGCGCCAGTGGGTGGTGGGCGTGGATGACCTGCTGCTGGCGGCGGCGATGGGGGCGCTCGGTTTCAGCACCCGCCTGTGCGACCTGCGCAAGGCAGGGCTCAAGCCAGTGATCCTGGCCTTTGCGCTGACACTGCAGCTAATTGTCGTCGGTGGTCTGCTGACCCTGGTCTGAGGCTCGGTCATTCAGGCTGTCAGTCGTTCGACCAACGCCCGGCCGTGGCCGGGCAGGCTGGCGAAGTCCCGGGCGCACAGCAGTAACTGGCGTCGGGCCCAGGGTTCCTGCAGTGCTATTTTGTGCAAGGCCGGCGGACCCTGCCAGCGCCGGGCCGCCGCCAGTGGCACCACGCCCAGTCCGGCACCGTGGGCGACCATGCGCATGACCCCGTCAAAGCCCTCGGCTCGCACCCGCACCTGCATGCGCCTTCCCGAGTGCAGCGCCTGTTCTTCCAGGTGCAGGGCCAGGGCGCTGTCGGCTGACAGGCCGACGTAGCCATGTTCAAGGGTATCGGCAAAGCGCAGCTTGGTGCGTATGGCGAGAGGATGGTCCGTGGGCATGATCAGCACCAGGGGATCGTCGCGAAAGGGCAGGGTCTGCAGGTGTTCGCTGGTGACGGCGGTGGAGAGGATACCGATGTCCGCCGCGCCCTGGGTGATGGCCTGGACGATACGCAGGCTCGGTAGCTCCTGGATATCGAGGTCAATGGCCGGGTAGTCGGCGAGAAAGCCTGCCAGCAGTTCGGGCAGGTATTCGCTCAAGGCGGCGGTATTGCACAACAGGCGTACCTGGCCCTGCAGGCCCTGGGCGTACTGGGCCAGGTCGAACTGCAGGCGCTCGACCTGCTGGCCGATCAGCCGTGCATGCTGCAGCAGGGCCTGGCCGGCCGGAGTGGCCTGCACGCCGCGGCGATTGCGTTCGAGCAGGGGGATGCCCAGGGACGCTTCCATGGCGCGGATCCGTGCACTGGCAGCCGGCAGCGACAGGTGGCTGCGCTGGGCCCCGGCGGTGATGTTGCCGCACGCCAGGGTGTGCTGGAACAGTCGCAGGTCGATCAGATCAAAATGCATGAGCCTCTGTCCTGGCAAGAGTCTGGCTCAGTATATGGCAGATTTTCAGACCGTCCTGCCGCGCGCAGCATAGGGGCATGACGACCTTGTTCAGTTTTTATCAGGATATCGGGCCGGCGCTGTCTTTACTGGTAGTGCTGACCTTCTTGCTGGCGGGCGCGGTGAAGGGGGTGATCGGCCTCGGCCTGCCGACCGTTGCCATGGGCCTGCTTGGCCTGGCTATGTCGCCGGCACAGGCAGCGGCGTTGCTGATCGTGCCCTCGACCCTGACCAACCTCTGGCAACTGGCCGCTGGCGGCCATCTGTTCGCCTTGCTGCGACGCTTGTGGCCGCTGCTGGTGATGACCTTTCTTGGCACCTTGCTCGGCAGCAGCTGGCTGGGGATAGACAGCGGGCAGTGGGCCGCCCGTGCCCTGGGTGGGGCGCTGCTGGTGTATGCGCTGTATGGGTTGTGCGGCCCGGGGTTCAGGTTGGCGGCAGGCCAGGAGCTTTGGCTTGGGCCCTTGTGCGGCCTGGTCACCGGGGTGGTGACGGCCGCGACCGGGGTGTTCGTGATTCCGGCAGTGCCCTACCTGCAGAGCCTGGGCCTGGGCCGTGAGCAGATGGTCCAGGCCCTGGGCCTGTCGTTCACGGTCTCGACCCTGGCCCTGGCCCTGGGGCTGGCCGGGCAGGACGCACTGGGCGCCGAGGCGCTCGGCGCCTCACTGCTGGTGCTGGTGCCGGCCCTGCTGGGCATGTTCGCCGGCCAGTGGTTGCGTCAGCGCATCAGCGCCGTGCTGTTCAAGCGCTGTTTCTTCATCGGCCTGGGCCTGCTCGGCCTGCACCTGCTGCTCAACGGCTAGCCGAGGACGGGCTGAGCATGTCGATCAACTGGATATCGAAGTCGCGCTCCAGGTAGTCCATGCGCCGCTCGAAGAACGCCTGCATGTGCGGCAGGGCCGAATGCTCGTCCAGCGCCGCCTTGCTGGCCCAGATTTCGTAGAACACGAACAGGCTCGGGTCTTCCTTGTCGCGCAGCATGTGGTACTCGATGCAACCGGGCTCGGCGCGGCTCGGTTCGACGTAGGCGCGAAACAGTGCCTCGAAAGCCTCGGCTTGTTCCGGGCGGGTCTTGGCTTTGAGGATGAAGCCGTAGGGTTCGCTCATGGGATCGGTCTCCGGTGGGGATGGCGGTGATTTTATTTCAATAATGTCTGTTCAATTCGTGCCTTTTAGTCAAAAGCCTTTTGCCCGGGCGCTGGTTTTTCCCGCCCCTTGCAACCCTTAACCTTGCCGCCATTCCCATTCCCCCGGTCCCTCGGCGCCAGGCGCCACCCAGGATCGAACGACAGATGAGGCAAGTGATGAAGAAGATCCTGTTGCTCAACGGCGGCAAAAAATTCGCCCACTCCGACGGCCGCCTGAACGAGACCCTGCACGAAGCTGCCCTGGCGTTCCTCGACCGCGCCGGTTTCGACCTCAAGACCACCTTCATCGATGGCGGCTACGACAACGCCGAAGAAGTGGAGAAATTCCTCTGGGCCGACGTGGTCATCTACCAGATGCCCGGCTGGTGGATGGGCGCGCCCTGGACGGTCAAGCAGTACCTGGACGAAGTCTTCACCGCCGGCCACGGCAGCCTCTACGCCAACGATGGCCGGACCCGTTCCGACGCGTCGCAGAAGTACGGCAGCGGCGGCCTGATCCAGGGCAAGCAGTACATGCTCTCGCTGACCTGGAACGCCCCGCAGCAGGCCTTTGACGACCCCAGCGACTTCTTCGAAGGCAAGGGTGTGGATGCGGTGTACTTCCCGTTCCACAAGGCCAACCAGTTCCTCGGCATGAGCGGCTTGCCGACCTACCTGGCGGTGGATGTGATGAAGCGTCCGAACGTCGAGGCCGCCGTGGCCGCCTACGAGCAGCACCTGGCCCGGGTTTTCCAGGTCCAGGCTTGATGAAACCTTGCACTGGCCGCGCCAAGCGGCTATCTATCACGGCTATCACTCACCCGGGGGACAGCCGTGAAAGCCAGGTCCGATGAATTGCAGGTGTTCGTCTCGGTGATCGAGTGTGGCTCGATTTCCGCTGCCGCCGAGCAGGGCGGGCAGACGCCTTCGGCGATCAGCCGGACCCTGTCGCGCCTGGAAGCCAAGCTGGGCACCACCTTGCTCAACCGCACCACCCGGCGCATGGACCTGACCGAGGAAGGGCGGTTTTTCTTCGAGCGGGCCAAGTCGATCCTGCAGCAGATGGATGACCTGGAAGAGCACCTGTCGCTGCATCACCAGACGCCCTCCGGGCGCTTGCGCATCAACGCCGCCTCACCCTTCATGCTGCATGCCATCGTGCCCTGGGTGGGCGAGTTTCGCGCGCTGTACCCGCAGATCCAGCTGGAACTCAACACCAACGACCTGATCATCGACCTGATCGAGCAGAGCACCGATGTCGCCATCCGCATCGGCGAGCTGGCCGACTCCAGCCTGCACGCCCGCTCCCTGGGTTGCAGCCCGCTGAATATCCTGGCCAGCCCCGCGTACCTGGCGCGTCACGGCACGCCCGAACGGGTCGAGGACCTGCACGGGCATTCGCTGCTCGGCTTCACCCAGACCGAAACCCTCAACCACTGGCCACTGCGCCATGCCGAGGGCGACCGTTTGCTGATCCGCCCGAGCCTGGCGGCGTCCAGCGGCGACACCTTGCGCGAGCTGGCCCTGGCCGGCGAGGGCATCGTCTGCCTGTCGCATTTCATGACCCATGACGATATCCGCGCCGGACGCCTGCAGGTGGTGCTGCCCGAACACAACAACGGCTACCGCCAGCCGATCAATGCGGTGTACTACCGCAACTCGCAACTGGCCCTGCGTATCCAGTGCTTCCTTGATTTCATCCAGCAGAAGCTGGCGGCCTACGCCTGCTGAGTGCTCCGGCGGCGACAGGACCTGCCTGTCAGCGGCGATTTTTCCTACGGTGTTTGATAACTAGTCGGACTTAAGCCTTAATGGCTGTTCAACGAAAACAACACCAAGGAAGCTCTCATGCGCGTTGTGATGTTCCGAACCCTGGCCCTGAGTGCCGCGATAGCCGCCAGTTCATCGGCCTACGCCGTAACCCTGGACGGTGGCGCGGTCGCCGCACCCGATCAATATGGTGCACAGGTGGCCGCCGAAATCCTCAAGAAGGGCGGTAACGCGGTGGATGCCGCCGTCGCCACGGCCTTCACCCTGGCGGTGACCTACCCCGAAGCCGGCAACATCGGCGGCGGCGGCTTCATGACCCTGTACATGGACGGCAAACCCTACTTCCTCGACTACCGCGAAATCGCGCCCAAGGCCGCCAGTCGCAACATGTACCTGGACGAGAAGGGCGAGATCATCGAGAACCTGAGCCTGGTCGGCGCCCGCGCCGCCGGCGTGCCGGGGACGGTGATGGGCTTGTGGGAGGCGCATCAGAAATTCGGCAAGCTGCCCTGGGCCGAGCTGATCACCCCGGCGGTGGGCTACGCGAAAAACGGCTTCAAGATCGCCGCCAAACAGTACCAGTACCGCGAAGACGCCCTGGGCCTGTTCAAGGACAGCACCAACTTCAACGACTATTTCGGCAGCATGAAAGTCGGCGAGACCTTCAAGCAGCCGGAGCTGGCGCAGACCCTGGAGCGCATCGCCGACAAGGGCGTGAGCGAGTTCTACCAGGGCAAGACCGCCGACCTGCTGGTGGCCCAGATGCAGGCCGACAAGGGCCTGATCAGCAAGGACGACCTCAAGGACTACAAGGCGGTGTGGCGCGAGCCGATGGGCATCGAGTGGCGCGGCAATATGGTCTACACCGCTCCGCTGCCAAGCTCCGGCGGCGTGGCCCTGGCCCAGTTGCTGGGCATCAAGGAAAACCGCGCGGCCGACTTCAAGGGCGTCGAGCTGAACTCGGCGCGCTACATCCACCTGCTGGCGGAAATCGAGAAGCGGGTGTTCGCCGACCGTGCCGACTACCTCGGCGACCCGGCGTTTTCCAAGGTGCCGGTGGACAAGCTGATCGCCAAGGACTACATCGCCAAGCGCGCCCAGGAGGTCAACCCGACCGCCATCTCCGCAACCGAGAAGGTGCGCCCGGGCCTGGAGCCGCACCAGACCACCCACTTCTCCATCGTCGACAAGCAGGGTAACGCGGTCAGCAACACCTACACCCTGAACTGGGACTACGGCAGCGGCGTGGTGGTCAAGGGCGCGGGCTTTTTGCTCAACGACGAGATGGACGACTTCAGTTCCAAGCCGGGCGTGGCCAACGCCTTCGGTGTAGTGGGCGGCGATGCCAACGCCATCGAGCCGGGCAAGCGCATGCTGTCGTCCATGGCCCCGACCCTGGTCACCCGTGACGGCCAGGTCACCCTGGTGCTGGGTACGCCGGGTGGTTCGCGGATCTTCACCTCGATCTTCCAGGTGCTGAACAACCTGTACGACTACAACCTGCCGCTGGAAAAAGCCGTGGCCGCGCAGCGTGTGCATCACCAGTTGCTGCCCAAGGACACCATCTACTTCGACGCCTATGCGCCGCTGACCGGCAAGGTCGCGGATGAGCTGAAGAAGATGGGTTACACCCTGGAGGACCAGGGCTGGGAGATGGGTGACATCCAGGCGATCCGGGTCAATGGCGCGGCGCTGGAAACGGCTTCCGATCCGCGTGGGCGCGGGGTGGGGCAGGTCGTCAAGTAAGGTTTCAACCTGATCGCGGGGCAAGCCCGCTCCCACGGGGCCGGATTGCACCATGGACCAGTGGGAGCGGGCTTGCCCCGCGATGCGTTTAAACGCGGAAGTGGCTGACCATAGTCTGCAACTGGTTGCCCAACCGCGCCAGTTCCACACTGGAGGCCGCCGTCTCGTCGCTGGCCGCCGCCGTCTGTTCCGACACATCGCGCACATTGATGATGCTGCGGCTGATCTGCTCGGCCACCGCGCTCTGCTGTTCGGCCGCCGCGGCGATCTGTTGGTTCATCGACTGGATATTCGACACCGTGCGGGTGATGCTCTCCAGCGAGGCACCGGCCTTGCGGGTCAGCTCGACGCTGCTGTCGGTCAGGTTGCGGCTGCCAAGCATCACATTGGCCACTTGCTGGGTACCGCTCTGCAGGCCGGCTACCAGTTCCTCGATCTCTTCGGTGGACTTCTGGGTGCGCTGGGCCAGGCCGCGCACCTCGTCGGCGACCACGGCAAAACCACGTCCGGCCTCACCGGCACGGGCCGCTTCGATCGCGGCATTCAGGGCCAGCAGGTTGGTCTGCTCGGCGACCGACTTGATCACGTCCATGACACTGCCGATCTTCTGGCTTTCCTTCTGTAGCTCGCCCATGGCCTCGGTGGAGCGGTGCACTTCTTCGGCCAGGCGTTCGATCTGGCTGATCGCCTCGGCTACTACCTGATCACCGGCACGGGCCTGGGTGTCGGCATCGGTGGCGGCCGCAGAGGCGTGCTCGGCATTGCGCGCGACTTCCTGCACGGTGGCGGCCATTTCGTGCATGGCGGTGGCGACCTGGTCGGTCTCGACTTTCTGGCTGTTGACCCCGGCGCTGGTTTCCTCGGTCACCGCCGACAGTTCCTCGGCGGCGCTGGCGATCTGGGTGACGCCATCGCGGATGCCGCTGATCAGGTCGCGCAGGGTCGAGCCCATGCGCTGGATGCCTTGCTGCAGCACGCCCAGTTCATCGCGGCGGGTGACGCGCAGGTCGTGGGTCAGGTCGCCGGCGGCGATCTTCTCCACCACCGCCAGGGTCTCGCGCAGCGGACGGGTGATCTGCCGGGTGATGATCACCGCGGCCAGCACGCCGACCAGCAGCGCCAGCAGGGTGGCGGTCAGTTGCAGGGTACGGGCCTGGACACTTTCGCTGTCGCGACGTTCGAGCTGGATGGTGTACAGCGTGTCACTGATCTTGACGATGCTGGCTCCCTGTACGGTCATCTCTTGGCGGGCGACGGCGATGTCGGCGGTGGCATCGCGGAACTGGCGCACGGCATCGCGGTAGGCCAGCACGGCGCTTTCGAACTGCTGGATGCGCGCCGCTTCGCCCGGCATCTGGCGATTGAGGCTGGCGATTTCGGCCAGGGCGGCATCGAGCTGGCGCAGCGCCAGTTGTTCGGATTCGCTGCTGATATCGGCGATGTAGCTGCGCACCGCCAGGCGCACCAGCAACAGTTGCTCCTTGGCCTGGGTGACGCTGCGGAACTGCTCCAGGCGGCTGGCGCTGCCTTCGGGCAGGGCGAGGATGTCGCGGTTGATCGCCTCGATCAGTTCGATGGCGCGCGCGGCGGCCAGGTTCATCCCGTCGCGGGCGGCGAGGCTGGCCTTGTAGCCGCTGCGCATCTTGTTGATCGACACCTGGTAGGCGTCGATGACCTGGCCCAGTTCCTGGAGCAACTTGACGTTTTCCGGGCTCTTGAAGCTCTTGAGCAGCTTCTGCTGCTGTTCGCTGAAGGCGTTGAGCTTGACCTGCACGGTGCCGGCGGTGGCATCGTCGCCGTTGGTCAGCATGTACTGCAGGCGGGTAATGCGCAGGTTGGTCAGGTCACTGTTGAGCTGGGTGATGTCGCTCATCCAGTTACTGCGATCGATCAGGCCACTCATGCTGTTCCAGCCGGTGAGGGCCAGCAGGCCGGTGAGCAGCAGCACCAGGCCGAAGCCCAGGCCGAGTTTCAGGTTGACGCTGATGTTGGCAAACCAGCTGTTCATGCAATCCTCCAGGAACGTAGTGCGTCGTTATCCATATCGCTGGAAGATTGTTGTTCTTGATGGCCAGCCGATGTACGTGAGCACGGGTTATCGGCGGCCCGGCCCGTAGCTGAAACGCTTTTTCAGCAAAAAATGATCAGCGGTCGTAACCGGGTTTTTCCACGGCAGGCCACCAGGGCTGCCGTGGGCGGGCAGGAGGGATTACAAGGCGCGGGCGGTGAATGTGTCGCACTGGTTGATGTCGCCCTTGGCAAAGCCGGTCTTGAACCAGCGCACACGCTGCTGCGAGGTGCCGTGGGTGAAGGAGTCGGGCACTACCCGGCCCTGGCCTTGCTGTTGCAATCGGTCATCGCCGATGGCGTTGGCGGCGTTCAGGGCTTCTTCGATGTCGCCCGGTTCCAGCCAGTTCAGGCGTTGTTGCGCCTGGTAGGCCCAGACCCCGGCCAGGCAGTCGGCCTGCAATTCCTGGCGCACCAGCAGGCCGTTGTCGCCCTCCATGCGTTCGCCGCGCTGGCGTGCGGCCTGGACCTTGGCCGAGACGCCGAGCAGGGTCTGTACGTGGTGGCCGACTTCGTGGGCGATGACATAGGCCTGGGCGAAGTCGCCGGCGGCGGCGAAACGTTGCTCCATTTCGCGGAAGAAGGTCATGTCCAGGTAGACCTTCTGGTCGGCCGGGCAATAGAAGGGGCCCACCGCCGAGGAGGCAAAGCCGCAAGCCGAATTGATCTGGCCGCTGAACAGGGTCAGGGTCGGATCTTTGTACTGGCGCCCGCCCTGGGCGAAGATCGCCCGCCAGGTGTCCTCGGTGTCGCCCAGGATCGAGGCGACGAATTCGGCCTGTTCATCGTTGACCGGTGGCGCCTTGCCGGTGCCGGTGCCGGTGCTGACCGGCGCGCTTTGCTGGCCCATCTGCCCGGCCAGCTGGCCGAGGATCTGCAACGGGTCCTGGCCGGTGATCCAGCCGATGCCGACGATCAACAGGATCGCACCGATGCTCAGGCCCTTGCCGCCGCCGAAGCGCATGCCGCCACCGCCCTCGCCACGGGCATCGACCACATTGTCGCTACGCCTGCCTTTTCGCCATTGCATGAGCGCTCTCCCAAGCCTGGAAACGTGAGCTAAAAGATTAGTTCAGCCAGGGACGCTCTGTCAGATTACTGAAGCCTGGATAACCGTTTGGTTATGTATTGGTGGTTTCTTTTCAATATTCACCGGGGCCTGCATACCCGAAACTGCAAGCACACCTGCCACGACCAGGTTCACCCATAATTCCAAGACAGGAGAACGGCATGTCTGCACAAGACACCAGTCGCTTCGCTATCCGTGATCGCAACTGGCACCCCAAGGCCTTTACCCCGGATTACAAAACCTCCATCGCCCGTTCCCCGCGCCAGGCGCTGGTGAGCATTCCGCAGTCGATCAGCGAAAGCACCGGCCCGGATTTTTCCCATTTGAAGTTCGGCGCCAACGACCACGACCTGCTGCTCAACTTCAACAACGGCGGGCTGCCCATCGGTGAGCGGATCATCGTTGCCGGCCGCGTCTGCGACCAGTACGGCAAGCCGATCCCGCACACCCTGGTGGAAATCTGGCAGGCCAATGCCGGTGGTCGCTACCGGCACAAGAACGACCGCTACCTGGCACCGCTGGACCCCAACTTCGGCGGCGTGGGCCGGGCCCTGACCGACAGCGAAGGCTTCTACAGCTTCCGCACCATCAAGCCGGGCCCATACCCATGGCGCAATGGCCCGAACGACTGGCGTCCGGCGCATATCCATGTGTCGATCAGCGGTCCGTCGATTGCCACGCGCCTGATCACCCAGCTGTATTTCGAAGGCGACCCGCTGATTCCGATGTGCCCGATCGTCAAGTCGATTGCCAACCCCGAGGCGATCCAGAGCCTGATCGCCCGCCTGGACATGAGCAACGCCAACCCCATGGACTGCCTGGCCTATCGCTTCGACATCGTGCTGCGCGGCCAGCGCAAGACCCACTTCGAAAACCGCTGAGGAGGTGACCATGCCTATTCAACTGCTGCCGGAAACCCCTTCGCAGACCGCCGGCCCCTACGTGCATATCGGCCTGGCCCTGGAGGCCGCCGGCAACCCGACCCGCGACCAGGAAATCTGGAACCGCCTGGCCCGCCAAGATGCGCCGGGCGAGCACATCCTGGTGTTCGGCAACGTCTATGACGGCAACGGCCACCTGGTGCGCGATTCGTTCCTGGAGTTCTGGCAGGCCGACCACGAGGGCCAGTACCAGAGCGACTTCGACCTGGAGCGGCCGTTCAACAGCTTCGGCCGCACGGCCACCACCTTCGACAGCGGTGAGTGGACCCTGCACACGGTCAAGCCGGGTGTGGTGCGCAACGCCGCGGGTGTGCCGATGGCGCCGCACATCAATGTCAGCCTGTTTGCCCGTGGCATCAATATCCACCTGCAGACCCGCCTGTATTTCGATGACGAGGCCCAGGCAAATGCCCAGTGCCCGGTGCTCAACCTGATCGAGCAGCCGCAGCGGCGCGAGACCCTGGTGGCGACCCGGTGCGAGGTGGACGGCAAGCTGGCCTATCGCTTTGACATCCGTATCCAGGGTGAAGGCGAGACAGTGTTCTTCGACTTCTGATCGTAGTGTGGCCATCGCGGGGCAAGCCCGCTCCTACAGGTCTGTGGGAGCGGGCTTGCCCCGCGATCATTCGTAATCCGTCACCCCGGCAATATGCCGCCCGGCGATGTAGCCAAAGGTCGCCGCCGGCCCCAGATTGATCCCACCCGCCGGGTAATACCCGCCCATGATGCTGGCCATGTCGGTGCCTGCCGCATACAGCCCGGCAATGGGCTGGCGCTGGCTGTCGAGCACCTGCGCATGCTCGTTGGTGCGCAGCCCGGCGAAGGTGCCAAAGCACCCCGGCTCGACTTTCACTGCATAGAACGGTCCCTGCTCGATCGGTGCCACACAGGGGTTGGGCCCGTGCAGGGCGTCGCCCTGTTTGCGGTTGTACGGCGTTGAGCCGCGTCCGAACAGCGGGTCTTCGCCGTTGCGGGCGTGCCGGTTGTATTCGCTGAGCGTTGCGCTCAACCCTTGCGGGTCGATGCCGCAGGCCTGGGCCAGGGCTTCGATAGTGGCGCCGGTCTTCAAGTAGCCGGATTTGACGAACGGCTGCAGCGGCAGCGGGAACGGACGGGACATGCCCAGGCCGTAGCGACGCTGGAAGGCGTGGCTGCAGATCAACCACGACTCGACCTTGTTGCCCGGCGCCTGGGCCACCATGGCGCTGACATAGTCGAAGTATCCGTTGGCTTCATTGACGAAGCGCTTGCCGTTGGCCAGCACGCCGATGATGCCGGGCTTGCCGCGCTCGATGATGTGCGGGAAATGGCCCACGCTGCCGTCACGGTGCGGCACCCGCGAGACAGGCGCCCAGGCCACCGGGCTGTGCAGGTCGTCGGCCACCTGGCCGCCGACGCTCTCGCCCAGGCGCAGGCCATCACCGTTGACCCCCAGCGGCGGCAGGGCCAGGTGTTCATGGCCGGTGGGCGTACGCGGGAACAGCGCCTTGCGCCGTTCGATGTCGTTGGCAAAACCGCCCGCCGCCAGGACCACGGCCTTGTGCGCACGGATGCTCACCGGGCCGCGGGCGGTGTCGATGACGGCGCCACACACACGCCCTTGTTCTTCGATCAGCGACCTGGCCGGTGCCGATTCCCACAACAGCACGCCCAGATCCTCGGCCGATTTGGCCAGGCGCGCCACCAGAGCCACGCCATTGACCAGTTGCATGGCCCGGCCATGAATGGCCAGGTCCAGCAGGTGGCGGCTGAAGCGCTTGCCCACATGCAGCAGCGAGCGCCAGGAGCGGGTCAGGGTGAGGAAGGCGGTGAGGTCGCTGCCGGCCATGATCGGCATGCCCATGAACGAGGTTTCGCGCAGGGTCTTGCGCAGGCGCTTGAGCAGCTTGCCGGCTTGGCGACCGTCGTAGGGCGCGGCGATCACCGAGCGTCCACCGGTGCCGGCACCCGGGGTGTCGCCATGGATGTCGGCAATGCCATTGCCATCGGCGAACTGCAGCGCGGTGTGCCGTTCGAAGAACGACACCATGCGCGGCGCCGCCTGCAGAAAGGCATCGATCATCGGCGCGTCGAAGCGCTCGCCCAGTTCATGCTCCAGGTAGGTGCGTGGCGCCGAGCGTTCTTCGATGATCCCGGCCCGTTGCGCCAGGGGATTGCAGGGCACCCACATCCAGCCGCCGGACCAGGCCGTGGCGCCGCCGAACAGCGCATCCTTTTCCACGACGATGACCTTTTGCCCGTGCCAGGCGGCGGTCACTGCCGCGGACAGGCCGGCAGCGCCGGAACCGATGACCAGGACATCGCAGTCCAGGGGGGAGGGCGTAGGGGTATCGGCAGCCATGGGCGCAGTCTCCTCGAACGATGGGTTTTGTTATATTCTGGAACCAGATTCCATATTCTATGATTCGAGGCGCATCCGGGCCAAGCGGCCAGGCGACAAAGTGGGCGAAGATCGGACAGTGATTTGCGCTTTGCCCGTGGCTCTTTAGAATCGGCAAAATTTTCAGGGACCGTGACCATGGCCGGCAGTCAGATAGAACGTGCGTTCAACCTCGTTGAACGCCTTACCAGCGAGCCCCGGGGCGTTGCCCTGCAGACCCTGGCCGAAGAGCTGCAGATTCCCAAGAGCGCGACCCATCGCATGCTCGCCGAGCTGATGCGCCTGGGCTACGTGCGGCAAAACCCGGAAAGCAGCCGCTACCACTTGAGCACCCGGCTGGTGGCCATGGGTTTTCGCTACCTGGCCAGCAGTGGTGCCGACATTGTCCAGCCGATCCTCGACCAGTTGGCCCAGCAGACCGGCGAGCTGGTGCGCCTGGGGGTGATCGAAGGCGATCGCCAGACCTGGATCGCCAAGGCCCAGGGCGCCCGCTCGGGGCTGCGCTACGACCCCGACATGGGCCGCGATGCGCCGCTGTTCTACACCGCCTCCGGGCATGCCTGGCTGTCGAGCCTGAGCGATGCCCAGGCCCTGGTGCTGGTGGAGCGCCAGGGTATCGCCCGGCGCGAAGACTTCGGCCCCAACGCCCCGGCCTCCAATGCCGAACTGCTCGAACGCCTGCGTCTGGCCCGCGAGCACGGCTATGCCTGGGTGGTGGAAAGCTCGGCGGTGGGTACTTCGGCACTGGCGGCGGTGGTTCGTCATCCGCTGGACGGGCATGCGGTCGGCGTGCTCAGCGTGGCCGGACCCAGTGCGCGGATGAGCGAGGCGCGCATGCACGAGCTGGCGCCGGTGCTGCTGGCGGCAGCGGCGGAGCTGTCGGCGGCGAGCCCGGCTTCTGAACTGTTCTCCTGATTGAATCTGTAGGAGCGGGCTTGCCCCGCGATTCGATGTGACTGACACAGCGCAATCGCGGGGCAAGCCCGCTCCTACAGGGAGGGGTATTTTTTAGCTTGCGTTGAAATTGGAACTAGGTTCTAAATAATAAAAAACAAGCTGAGATCATCCCCATGAGTCAACCCGTCTTGTCCCTGGCCGCCCTGACCGTCCTCGAGCTCTCTCCCGAAGAGATGGTCGAAGTCGCCGCCCGCGCCGGCTACAGCCATGTCGGCCTGCGCCTGGAGCCGGCCACGCCCGAGGAGCATCACTTCCCTCTGGTGAGCGATGCCGACCTGCGCCGGCGTACCGCCGCGCGCCTGCGCGACACCGGGATCCGGGTGCTGGATGTGGAGATCCTGCGCCTGAAGGCCGAAACCCGTGTCGCCGACTTCGAGGCGCTGCTGGCCGTGGGCGCCGAATTCGGCGCAAGTGAATTGCTGGTGGCCGGCAATGACCCCGACGAGCAGCGCCTGACCGAGAACTTCACCGCCCTGTGCGACCTGGCCGGGCAGTACGGCCTGCATCCGCACCTGGAATTCATGCCCTGGACCGACGCCAGGAACCTCACCCAGGCCCTGCGCATCGTCGAGGCCGCCGGGCGCGACAACGGCTGCGTGCTGGTCGATGCCTTCCACTTCGACCGTTCGGCCTCGTCGCTGGAGGAACTGCGCCAGGTCGCGCCTTCGCGCCTGCGGTATGCTCAGTTGTGCGATGTGGCCGGGCCGCGGCCCGACGACATGGCCGAGATCTTGCGTCAGGCCCGTAACGAGCGGCGTTTTCCCGGTGACGGCGATTGCGACCTGGCAGGATTGCTGAGCAGCCTGCCGGCGTCGATCCCCTTGAGCCTGGAAATCCCCACGCGACACCTGTATGAACAGGGCGTCAGCGCCCTGCAGCGGGCCCGGATGGCCCTTGATAAGACCCGTCAGCTGCTCCTGCAGCACTAACTCGCGAGCCGATTGCATGCCCCGTCCCACAGCGCTTACCCAATCCAGCCAGCCACTGCGGGGCATTCTGCTGGTGGTGCTGGCGACCTTCCTATTCGCCAGCCACGATGCCCTGTCCAAGTACCTGGCCGGGTTCTATCCGATTCTCTGGGTGGTCTGGGCCCGTTACCTGGTGCATACCCTGCTGATGATGGCGATCTTCCTGCCGCAGTCGGGCTTGCGCGTGCTGCGTACCCGCCGGCCCGGCCTGCAGGCGTTGCGTGCGTTGTGCCTGCTGGGCACCAGCCTGCTGTTCACCACGGCCTTGCAGTACATTCCATTGGCCGAAGCCACGGCGGTCAACTTCCTCGCGCCCTTGCTGGTGACGGCGCTGTCGCTGCCGCTATTGGGCGAGAAGGTGACCCGTGGCCAGTGGGTGGCGGTGCTGGTGAGTTTCGTCGGGGTGACGGTGATCATCCATCCCGGCGGTGCGCTGTTCAAACCGGCGGTGTTGCTGCCCTTCGGTTCGGCGCTGTGCTTCTGCTTCTACCAGTTGCTGACCCGCAAGCTCAGTGGCACCGACAGCCCGACCACCAGCAACTTTTTCACCGGCCTGCTCAACACCTTGGTGATGAGCGCCATCGTGCCGATGTTCTGGCAGACCCCGACGCTGGTGCACGGCCTGATGGCGGTGGCGCTGGGCACCTGCGGGATGACCGCGCACCTGTTCCTGACCCAGGCGTTCCGCCATGCCCCGCCGGCCATGCTGGCGCCGTTCAGTTACTGCCAGATCGTGTTTGCCGGGATACTCGGCCTGGTGCTGTTCGGACACAGCCCGGACATGGCCGGGCTGGTCGGTATTGCACTGATCTGCCTCAGCGGGCTGGGCGCTGCCTGGTTGCAGCGCAAGCCCTAGGCTTTGACTTCAGGTACCTTGCGCGGGGCCATCAGGTACATCCACACCAGGGCAATGAAGTACATGGCCGGGATCAGGGTGAACAGCAAGGCGTAGTTGTTATTGGTGGTGGTCAGGATGTAGCCGACCAGCTGGGTCATGAACATCCCGCCAATGGCCGCGCACATGCCGCCGAAGCCGAACACCGTGCTCATCATGTGCTTGGGCGTGTAGTCCATCACCAGGCTCCAGATATTGGCAGTCCAGGCCTGGTGCGCGGCGATCGCCAGGGAGATGGCCAGTACCGCGACCCACAGGCTGCTGGCGCCGGCGGCGAAGATCACGCTGATGATGGTCGAGGCGAACAGCAGCATCGACAACAGGCGCGCCTTGACCGGGGCCATGCCGCGGCCGATCAGGAACGACGAGAGTATGCCGCCCCCGACGCTGCCGAAGTCGGCACAGACGTAGATGACGATCAGCGGAATGCCCATCTGGGTGACGCTGATGCCCAGGCTGTATTGCTGGTTGAGGAACGGTGGCAGCCAGTACAGGTAGAACCAGAACACCGGCGCGGTGATCGAATAGGCCAGGGCGAAGGCCCAGGTCCCGCGCATGCGCAGGATTCGCGAGAACGGCACGCGGGCCTGTTCCGGTTCCACTTCACTCTGTACGTAGGCCAGTTCTTCCTTGCTCACCGTCGGATGGTTCTCGGGGTTGAAGTACTTCAGGCCCCAGAACACCACCCACACCAGGCCCAGCATCGCCATGCCGAGGAACGCGGCCTGCCAGCCCCAGATCGTCAGCACCAGTGGCAGCAGCATAGGGGTGAACATGGCGCCGACGTTGGTGCCGGCATTGAAGATACCGGTGGCCACCGCGCGCTCGCCGGCCGGGAACCACAGGCGGGTGGTCTTGACGCAGGCCGGGTAGTTGGCTGCTTCGGTCAGGCCGAGGATGAAGCGGCAGACCATGAAGCCCACCGCCGAGGTGGCCAGGCCATGAGCGCCGGTGGCCAGGCTCCAGAGCAGCACGGCGCAGAAGAACACGCGCTTGACGCCGATGCGGTCGATCAACCGGCCCTGGAGGACGAAGCCGATGGCGTAGCCGACCTGGAACCAGAAGTTGATGTTGGCGTAATCCATCGCCGTCCAGCTCATTTCCTTGGCCAGGATCGGCTGCATGACGCCCAGGGCGGCGCGGTCGATGTAGTTCAGGGTGGTGGCGAAGAACACCAGGGCCAGCATGACCCAGCGGGTCTTGCCGACAGCCATGGCGCCACGGATCTTGTCGCCGATGCCGGCATGCGGGGTGCTGGCCTGCGGCTGGGCCATGCGGGTGCTGTGCGAATGGATCATGGGAGGAGTACCCGTTTTTATGTTTATGGGTCGAGCCTTGGGTCACGCAACGCTCAGGACGCCGGGGTGTCGGCTGTCGTGTGAATGGCAGGGGTCGAATGGCTTTTGGCCGTTCGAGCAACACTGCCCGGTGTCGAAATGGTGCGCCTGTGGTCAAAAAAGGGTCAATTCGTTGAGCGCTATTATGGGCGATAATCGAACACAAAACTAACCAGTTAGTACCTTTTCAATTGAGCAAATTTTGTTCGCCGCCAATAATCACAGCATCCGGGAATTGCCTGCCCATCGGAGCCAGAAAAATGCAGCGTTCGATTGCCACCGTGTCCTTGAGCGGTACCCTGCCTGAAAAACTCGAAGCCATTGCCGCCGCAGGCTTCGAGGGTGTCGAGATCTTCGAGAATGACTTGCTGTACTACGCCGGCAGCCCGCGGGAAATCCGCCAGCGTTGCGCCGACCTGGGCCTGGCAATCACCCTGTTCCAGCCGTTTCGCGACTTCGAGGGCTGTCGCCGCGATCGCCTGGCCCGCAACCTCGACCGCGCCGAGCGCAAGTTCGACCTGATGCAGGAGCTGGGCACCGATCTGGTGCTGGTGTGCAGCAACGTCGCCGCCGACGCCATCGGCGAGCGCCAGGTGCTGGTCGACGACCTGCGTCTGCTGGCCGAGCGCGCCGGCGCCCGCGACCTGCGCATCGGCTACGAGGCCCTGGCCTGGGGCCGGCATGTGAACACCTGGGAGCAGGTCTGGGACATCGTCCAGGCCGCCGACCACCGCAGCCTCGGGATGATTCTCGACAGCTTCCACACCTTGTCGCTCAAGGGCGACCCACGGGGCATCGCCCAGGTCCCTGGCGACAAGATCTTCTTCGTGCAGATGGCCGACGCGCCCCTGCTGGCCATGGATGTGCTGGAGTGGAGCCGGCATTTCCGCTGCTTCCCGGGGCAGGGCGAATTCGACCTGGCGGGCTTTCTTGCGCCGATCCTGGCCAGCGGCTATGACGGGCCCCTGTCGCTGGAGATCTTCAACGACGGCTTCCGCGCCGCGCCGCCCCGGGCCAATGCCGCTGACGGCCTGCGTTCGCTGCTGTACCTGGAGGAAAAGACCCGCCAGCGCCTCGCCCAGCAGAGCGTGCCGCTGGCGCAGGATGAACTGCTGTTCGCACCACCGGCAGCCAGCGCCTACGATGGCATCGAGTTTCTCGAATTCGCCGTGGACGACGCCCTGGGCGCCAAGCTGGGTAACTGGCTGGAGCGCCTGGGCTTCGCCCGTGCCGGCGTACACCGCTCGAAGAACGTCAGCCTGCTGCGCCAGGGTGACATCAACCTGATCCTCAATGCCGAACCCTATTCCTTCGCCCACAACTTCTTCGAAAGCCATGGGCCTTCGCTGTGTGCCACGGCCATCCGGGTCAAGGACAGCGCCCAGGCCCTGGCCCGGGCAGTGGCCTACCAGGGGCAACCCTACCGCGGTCTGGTCGGGCCCAACGAGCGTGAACTGGCGGCGGTGCGGGCACCGGACGGCAGCCTGATCTACCTGGTCGACCAGGACGCCGAAGGCCGGACCATCTATGACACCGACTTCAGCCTGCAGCAGCAACCGGCCAACAGCCTGGGGCTGACGCGCATCGACCACATGGCCCTGGCCTTGCCGGCCGACGGCCTGGACAGCTGGGCGCTGTTCTACAAGAGCGTGCTGGATTTCACCGCCGACGACGAAGTGGTGCTGCCCGACCCCTATGGCCTGGTCAAGAGCCGGGCGCTGCGCAGTCGTTGCAGCTCGATCCGCCTGCCACTGAATATCTCGGAGAACCGCAACACCGCCATCGCCCACGCGCTGTCGCACTATCGCGGCTCGGGCGTGCACCATATCGCCTTCGATTGCGCCGACATCTTCGCCGCGGTCAAGCAGGCCAAGGAGTCCGGCGTGGCCCTGCTGGACATCCCGCTGAACTACTACGATGACCTGGCGGCGCGCTTCGATTTCAACGACGAGTTCTTGAGCGAACTGGCCTACTACAACGTGCTCTACGACCGCGATGCCCAGGGCGGCGAGCTGTTCCACGTGTACACCGAGCCGTTCGAGGAGCGCTTCTTCTTCGAGATCATCCAGCGGCGCAATGGCTACAGCGGTTATGGTGCGGCCAACGTGGCCGTGCGTCTGGCCGCCATGGCCAAGGCGCGGGGCGGGTCGCCGGCGCCGGCGCGTTTGTAGTCAGGCTTTCTTCCTCAAGTCCCGGGGCTCATAATCACCGGGTTAACCGTTGGCCAAGAGTCCCGTATGACGACTACCCCAGCACTTGGCGCAGCGCCCGGACCGGCGCTGCGCAAGGGCCGCAAGAACAACCCGGAAAAGACCCGCGAGAACATCCTGCAGGCGGCGATCAGCGAATTCGTCCAGCAGGGCCTGGCCGGTGCCCGGGTCGATGCCATCGCCGAGCGCACCCACACCTCCAAGCGCATGATCTACTACTACTTCAACAGCAAGGAGCAGTTGTATGTAGAGGTGCTGGAGAAGCTCTACGGGGATATCCGCAGCACCGAAAGCAGCCTGCACCTGGCCGAGCTCGAGCCGCGCCAGGGCATACGCCGGCTGGTGGAATTCACCTTCGACCACCATGACCGCAATGTCGATTTCGTGCGCATCGTCTGCAACGAGAACATGCACCATGGCGAGTATGTGAAGCGCTCCTCGGCCATTCGTTCGATGAACAAGACCGTGTTGATGGCGCTGGATGAGTTGCTCAAGCGTGGCGCCGACGAGGGCGTGTTCCGCCAGGGCCTGGAGGCGCTGGATGTGCACCTGTTGATCAGTTCGTTCTGTTTCTATCGGGTCTCGAACCGGCACACCTTTGGCGAGATCTTCCAGGTGGAGTTCGAGGACAAGGCGATCAAGGACCGCCATCGGGAGATGATCTGCGAGTCGGTGTTGCGCTATCTGCAGGCCTGAAATTGCCCTCGGACTTTGTGGGAGCTGCCGATAGGCTGCGATCGGGCGCGAAGCGGCCGTAAAACCAGACCGCCTCAGTGCATCTGACTCAATGAGGTGGCCGGATTGCGACTGCTGTGCAGTCGATCGCAGGCTGCGCCAGCTCCCACAAAGGCAGTTGCTCCCATAAGCCCTGCGATGCTTTTCAGCTGCCCATGCGCCCGAAATGCGCCAGCATCCGCGCCGCATCCGCCTCGCGCCCGCTGAACAGTTCAAACGCCTTCACCGCCTGGAACACCGCCATGTTCGAGCCATCCAAGGTACGGCAGCCCAGTGCCCGGGCTTCACGCAGCAACTCGGTTTCCAGCGGAAAGTAGACGATCTCCGCGACCCACAGCTGCGCCCGCAGCAAGGCCTTGGGCACCGGCATCCCCGGCAGTTTGGCCATGCCCATGGGCGTGGTGTTGACCAGGCCGTCGGCGCTGGCCAGGGCGCTTTGCAGCTCATGGCCGACGCGGGCGCGGCTGCCCTCGAAGTGGGCGTTGAGGTTGTCCACCAGCGCCTGGGCGCGGGCCAGTTCGACATCGAACACGGTCAGTTGGCCAACCCCTTCGGCCAGCAGCGCATGGGCCACCGCCGCCCCGGCGCCGCCGGCGCCCATCTGCACCACCTGGTTGCGTGGCGCGTCGCTCAGCCCCCGGCGAAAGCCTTCGGCAAAGCCCAGGCAGTCGGTGTTGTGGCCGACGCGCTTGCCGTCCTTGAGCACCACGGTATTGACCGCACCAATGCCCCGGGCTTCGTCCGAGAGCTCGTCGAGTAGCGGCAGGATCGCCTGCTTGCACGGGAAAGTGATGTTCAGGCCGGTGTAGCCCATGGTCTCGGCAGCGGTGAGCAGTTGTTCCAGGGCGCTGCTGTCGAGCTTGAGCTGGTCCAGGTCGATCAACCGGTACAGGTAGTTCAGGCCCTGGGCACGGCCTTCGTGTTCATGCAGTGCCGGGGTGCGGGAGGCCTGGATGCCTGCGCCGATCAGGCCGGCGAGGATGCCGGGGGAGGGGGCCGGGTTCATCGGATAACTCCAGTGTTGTTCTTGAAAGGAAGCCTTAGATGAAAATGTACCGTTTGGTTAATTTGGTCAATCGGCGCAGGGGGCTCGTGCTGCTTTTCTGTGCGCTGATCGCACACCCTGTGCTAAACCTGTTGCTCGGCACCTGATCACGGAGCAAGACATGGCATTGCCGTTCAACGATTCGCAGTTGATGGGGGAAACCTGGCCAGGCCTGGCCAGCCTCACTCAGTCGATCCTCGCTGCCCTCGGTGGCCAGGGTTTTCGCAACAGTTTCCACCTCGACCGCTCGCAGGCCACCTGCCTGCTGCTGATCGATGGCCTGGGCTGGAAC
The DNA here is from genome assembly GCF_030272875.2 of Pseudomonas sp. BJa5. Lineage (NCBI taxonomy): Bacteria > Pseudomonadati > Pseudomonadota > Gammaproteobacteria > Pseudomonadales > Pseudomonadaceae > Pseudomonas > Pseudomonas sp. BJa5. Next base: position 8,735 of record NZ_JALRNG020000036.1, on the reverse strand, counting down.
CTGTTGCAGGCCCATGCCCGGCACGCGCCGTTTCTGGCTTCGTTGATGCAGCCGGACTCACATTTTCGTGTGGGCTTCCCGGCGACCACCGCCACCAGCCTGGCCTCCGTGGCCTCGGGCCTGGGCAGTGGCGCCCATGGTATTGTCGGGTGCAGTTTTGCCCTGGATGCACACAGCGAACTGTCGCCGCTGTCCTGGACCACGGCAGCGCTTGCGACCGATGCAGAACCGGTCGCGGCACCGGCGCCGGGCGCGTTCATCGTGCCTCCCGATGCCTGGAGTGTGGCCAGCAAACAGGGCATCGCCATTAGCACGGTGATGCTCGGCCGCTACGCCGGCTCCGCGTTCAGCCAGGCGATCTACAAGGCCGGACGGATACTTCCGGCGCCGGCCTACGACGCCTATCCCGAATTGATCAACGCAGCGCTGACGGGCTCGGGGCCGGCCTTCTGTTTTGCCTATTTCGGCGACCTGGATTTCGCCGGGCATCTGTTCGGGCCGGGCTCGGACGGCTGGATCAAGCAACTGCAGATCGCCGACCAACTGGCCCAGAGCATTGCCTGCCGCCTACCGGAGCAGGTGCAACTGATGGTGATCGCCGATCACGGCATGCTGGCGCTGGACAGCGCCCGGGTGCGCGACTTCGATCTCGATCCGGTGTTGCAGGAGGGGGTGCGCGCCATCGCTGGCGATATCCGCGCGCGCTATCTGTATGTGCCGACGCAGCAGGATCGCGTGCATGAGCGCTGGCAGAATCATTTGGGTGACGACTACCGGGTGCTGTCCAAGGCCCAGGCCATTGCCGCCGGGTTGTTTGGCGATGTGCTGTTGAGCCAGGCCGAGGCGCGGATTGGCGATTTGATCGTGGTGCCGACCGGTGCTGGCGGGATCATTCGCAGCGAGGTGGAGAAGCATGCCAGCCAGTGGCGTGGACACCATGGGGCGTTGACCGATGAGGATCAGGTGGTGCCGTTGCTGACGATCGCGGGGCAAGCCCGCTCCTACAGGGTGTAGGAGCGGCGGTGCGACGATTCGACTTGCCCCGCGATGGGATTACCGCCGAACCAGCAACACCCCACTCTCCATGTGGTGCGTATACGGGAACTGGTCGAACAACGCGCAGCGCTCGATACGGTGCGTGTCGTGCAACTGGGCGATGTTGGCCGCCAGGGTTTCCGGATTGCAGGAGATGTACAGGATGTTGTCGAAACGCCGGGTCAGCTCGCAGGTGTCCGGGTCCATGCCGGCACGGGGCGGGTCGACGAAGACGCTGCCGAACTGGTAGCTCTTGAGGTCGATGTCTTCCAGGCGGCGGAACGGCCGCACCTCGTTGAGCGCCTCGGTCAGTTCCTCGGCCGACAGGCGTACCAGGCGCACGTTGTCCACGTTGTTGTCGGCCAGGTTGTGCAGCGCGGCATTGACCGAGGTCTTGCTGATCTCGGTGGCCAGCACCTTGCGCACCCGGGTGGCCAGCGGCAGGGTGAAGTTGCCGTTGCCGCAGTACAGCTCCAGCAGGTCGTCCTGGCGCTCGCCCAGCGCCTCATAGGCCCAGTTGAGCATCTTCTGGTTCACCGTGCCGTTGGGCTGGGTGAAGGCGCCTTCGGGCTGGCGGTAGCGGAAGCTGCGTCCGGCGACTTGTAGCTCTTCTACCGCGTAGTCGCGGCCGATCACCACGCGCTTGCCCTTGGAGCGACCGATGACGCTGACCCCCAGGTCGCTGGCCAGTTGCTGCGCGGCAGCTTCCCAGTGCTCGTCCAGTGGACGGTGGTAGCACAGGGTGATCATCGCATCGCCCGCCAGGGTGGTCAGGAACTCCACCTGGAACAGCTTGAAGCTCAGCGCCGCACTGGCCTGCCAGGCCGCCTTCAGGCGCGGCATCAGTTCGTTGATGCGCAGGCTGGCGATGGGGAAGTCTTCGATCAGAATCGGCGTGTACTTCTCGCCGGGCGCGAACATTGCGTAGAAGCGTTGCTCGTTCTCGCGCCACAGGCGGAACTCGGCGCGCAGGCGATAGTGCTCGCGCGGCGAGTCGAACAGCGCAGGTTCCGGGGCATCGAAAGGCGCCAGCAGCTCGCGCAGGCGCGCGGCCTTGGCGTCGAGTTGCTGGGTGTAGGTCGAAGGGTCGAAGACAGCACTCATGCGTTGAACCAGCCCAGCTTGATGACGAACAGGACAGACAGGATCACCAGCGCCGCGTTCAGGTCACGGCCACGGCCGGAGATCAGTTTGATCGCGGTCCAGGTAATGAAACCGAAAGCGATGCCGTTGGCGATCGAATAGGTCAGCGGCATGGCCAGGGCGGTCACCACGACGGGGGCCGCTTCGGTGATGTCGTCCCAGTTTATTTCCGCCAGGCCCGAGGCCATCAGCACGGCGACGAACAGCAGCGCCGGTGCAGTGGCGAAGGCGGGTACGCTGCCGGCCAGTGGAGCGAAGAACAGCGCCAGCAGGAACAGGATGGCGACCACGATGGCAGTCAGGCCGGTACGGCCGCCAGCACTGACGCCAGCCGCCGATTCGATATAGCTGGTGGTGGTCGAGGTACCCAGCAGGGAACCGGCCATGGCCGCGGTACTGTCGGCGATCAGGGCCCGGCCCATTTTCGGCATGTGGCCGTCCTTGCGCATCAGGCCGGCGCGCTTGGCAACGCCGATCAGGGTGCCGGAGTTGTCGAACAGGTCGACGAACAGGAAGGCGAAGATCACGCTGATCAGGCCGATATCCAGGGCACCCTTGATGTCCAGTTCGAGGAAGGTCGGGGCCAGCGAAGGTGGCATCGACACCACGCCGGCGAACGGCGTGACGCCCAGGCCGATCGAAGCGCCAGTGACGGCCAGGATGCCGATCAGCACGGCGCCACGGACCTTCAGCGACTCCAGGGCGACGATCAGGAAGAAGCCCAGGGTGGCGAGGATCGGTGCCGGTTGCTTGAGGTCGCCCAGGCCCACCAGGGTGGCCTTGTTATCGACGACGATACCTGCGTTGTGCAGGGCGATCAGCGCCAGGAACAGGCCGATACCGGCGGCAATCGCCGAGCGCAGCGGCAGCGGGATGCTGTTGACGATCCACTCCCGGATGCGAAAGATCGACAGCAGGAAGAAGCACACCGCCGAGATGAACACCGCGCCCAGGGCCACCTGCCAGGTGTGGCCCATGTGCAGGACCACGGTGTAGGTGAAGAAGGCGTTCAGGCCCATGCCCGGTGCCAGGGCGATCGGGTAGTTGGCGATCAGGCCCATGGTGGTCGAGCCGATGGCCGCGGCCAGGCAGGTGGCGACGAACAGCGCGCCCTTGTCCATGCCGGTCTCGCCGAGGATGCTCGGGTTGACGAACAGAATGTAGGCCATGGCCAGGAAGGTCGTGACGCCCGCGAGAATCTCGGTGCGCACGTTGGTGTCGTGTGCTTTTAGTTGAAACAGCCTTTCCAGCATGCCTGCTCCCCGTGGCGCGCCCCGGCGCCGTGAATGTATCGACCCCCTCAGCAAAGCACAGACCGTACCGGTGGGTGTGCAAGTTGATTGGGCCGGAAAAAAGCCGCGCATCATACCAGCATGCTCGCCAAGGGGTAATCAATGTCTCGATACACAGAAGATGTGCGCAGTTTCAGGGCGTTTTTCCCGATCAACTACGCTTGAAAGACAGCCACAGGAGAACGCCCATGAGCCATAGAGCCCTGATCGTAGTTGCCGAAGGCGTTGACGACCTGCAATGCGTGACCCTGATCGACGTGTTGCGCCGCGCCAAGGTAGAGGTGGTGGTGGGCAGCATCGAAGGGCGACGGATGCTCACCTGCGCCCGCGGGACGCGCCTGACCGCCGACGGCATGCTGGTGGATATCCTCGCCCAGCCGTTTGAGCTGATCGTGCTGCCTGGCGGTGTCATCGGTGCCAAGCACATGGCCGCGCACCAGCCCTTGCAGCAGCGGATGGTCGAGCAGGCCCGGGCCGGGAAGCTGTTTGCCGGCATTGCCGAGGCGCCGGCCTTGGCGTTGCAGGCCTTTGGTGTGTTGCGCCAGCGGCGCATGACCTGCCATCCCGATGTCAGCCAGCACCTGTCCGGGTGCAATTATGTCGACCAGCCGGTGGTGGTGGATGGTAACTGCATCACCGCCCAGGCTTCGGGCGCTGCGCTGGACTTTGCCCTGACGCTGGTGGAGCAATTGGCCGGCAAGGCGGCCAGGGCGCAGGTGGCGGGGCCGTTGCGGGTTTGACCGACCGCAGTTGTGGGAGCGGGCTTGCCCCGCGATGCGGTGCTGCGATTTCATTTGCATCGCGGGGCAAGCCCGCTCCCACCGATCGCCCTGAAGGTCAGCCCCGGGGCTTGCTGTGCATATGATCCCGCGCCGCCAGGGTCGGGAACAGCTTGATCCACACCCCGGTCACCACCAAGGTGCCGACCCCGCCCAGTACCACCGCCGGCACCGTGCCGAACCAGTGCGCGGTCAGCCCCGACTCGAATTCGCCGAGCTGGTTGGAGGCACCGATGAACAGCCCGTTCACCGCGCTGACCCGGCCGCGCATTTCATCCGGGGTCTCCAGCTGCACGAAGGCACCGCGTATCACCATGCTGATCATGTCGGCCGCGCCGAGCACTGCCAGCACCGCCAGGGAAAACCAGAACGAGGTCGACAGGCCGAAGGCAATGGTCGCCACGCCGAAGATGCCCACGGCGGTGAACATCACTCGTCCCACCTTGCGCTCCACCGGGAAGCGCGCCAGCCACACCGACATCAGCAGCGCACCCACGGCCGGTGCCGAGCGCAGCAGGCCCAGACCCCAGGGGCCGGTCAGCAGGATGTCCTTGGCGAACACCGGCAGCAGGGCCGTGGCACCGCCCAGCAGCACGGCGAACAGGTCCAGGGAAATCGCACCGAGGATGTCCGGTCGGCTGCGGATGAAGCGGATGCCGGCCAGTAGCGACTCCAGGCTGGCGCGGCCCTGCTGCGGGCGCTGGGCGCGCACGCTGAGGCTGAGGGTCAGCAGGCAGGCGCAGACGTACAGCAGCACGGTCAGGCCATACACCCAGGTACTGCCGAAGGCATAGAGAAAGCCGCCCACGGCCGGAGCGACGATGGTTGCCGCCTGCATCGCCGACGCCGACGCGGCCACGGCCCGGGGAAACAGCTCGGACGGCACCACGTTGGGCAACAGCGCCTGGGTGGCCGGCATTTCAAAGGAGCGGGCGCTGCCGAGCAGGAAGGCGAGGACGAAGATCAGCTCGCGCGTGACGTTGTCGGTGCTGCTGCCGACCACCAGGGCCACGGCGATCAGCGCCTGGGCGCTCTGGCACAGGGCGGCGACACGGCGGCGGTCGAAGCGGTCGGCGACGTGGCCGGTGTGCAGCATGAACAGCACCCGTGGGGCGAACTCCACCAGGCCCACCAAACCGAGGTCGAGCACATTGCCGGTCAACTGATACAGGTGCCAGCCGATGGCCACGGTCAGCATCTGGAAGCCGCTGGCGGTACACACCCGCGCGAGCCAGAAGGCGAGGAAGGGACGGTGGTGGCGCAGCAGCAACGGCGATTGGTCTGACATCGGCGCAACAGAGCCTCGGCGAAGGGATGGCGAGGCAGATTATCATCAACTTGTAACAACAGGTTGCAGGGGGGATTGTCCGTTGTGCGGTAAACGCACTGTTTTGGGGCACTTAAAATCGGCGACAACTGATCTGCGGCAATCAACCACACAACTGCGCGGGCCTTTCAGGACTATCCTTTCAAGCAGCCGTTGATCTGGATCAATAGTTTCATTTGCAACGGTATGGCCATGCGGCCGAATTCCCTGCGCTGTGACGTTTCCAGAACAATTCCAATCAGCCGCACTCGACTACCGTGGGGGCAGTTGGCGCCAAGGCCCAGGGCCTGACGCCGGATTACCTGACAGAGGAAGCACTATGTTCGGATTAGAGGCCCTTGATCTCGCCCGAATTCAGTTCGCGTTTACCGTGTCCTTTCACATCCTGTTCCCGGCCATCACCATTGGCCTCGCGAGTTACCTGGCGGTACTCGAAGGGCTGTGGCTCAAGACCAACAACAGTGTCTACCGTGACCTTTACCATTTCTGGTCGAAAATCTTTGCCGTCAACTTCGGCATGGGGGTGGTTTCCGGCCTGGTCATGGCCTATCAGTTCGGCACCAACTGGAGCCGCTTCTCCGATTTCGCCGGCTCCATCACCGGGCCGCTGCTGACCTATGAAGTGCTCACCGCGTTCTTCCTGGAGGCCGGTTTCCTCGGCGTCATGCTCTTTGGCTGGAACCGTGTCGGCCGCGGCCTGCACTTCTTCGCCACGGTCATGGTGGCCATCGGCACGATCATTTCGACCTTCTGGATCCTGGCCTCCAACAGCTGGATGCAGACACCCCAGGGCTACGAGATCGTCAACGGCGTCGTGGTCCCGGTGGACTGGTTCGCGGTGATCTTCAACCCGTCCTTCCCGTACCGCCTGATGCACATGGCCACGGCCGCGTTCGTCGCCACGGCGTTCTTCGTCGGCGCCTCGGCGGCCTGGCACCTGCTGCGCGGGCGTGACAACCCGGCGATCCGCAAGATGCTGTCGATGGCTATGTGGATGGCCCTGATCGTCGCCCCGATCCAGGCTGTGATCGGTGACTTCCATGGCCTGAACACCCTCAAGCACCAGCCGGTGAAAATCGCCGCCATCGAAGGCCACTGGGAGAATGTCGGTGACGAGCCGACGCCGCTGATCCTCTTCGGCATCCCCGACATGCAGGCCGAGACCACCCACTTCAAGCTGGAAATTCCGGCCCTGGGCAGCCTCATCCTGACCCACAGCCTGGACAAGCAGGTCCCGGCGATGAAGGAGTTCCCGAAGGAAGACCGGCCCAACTCCACCGTGGTGTTCTGGTCGTTTCGCATCATGGTCGGCCTGGGCATGCTGATGATCCTGGTCGGCCTCTGGAGCCTGTGGCTGCGCAAGCGCGACAAGCTCTACAGCTCGCGCCCGTTCCTGTACCTGACCCTGTGGATGGGCCCCTCCGGCCTGATCGCGATCCTGGCGGGCTGGTTCACCACCGAAGTCGGCCGTCAGCCCTGGGTGGTCTATGGCCTGATGCGCACCGCCGACGGTGTCTCCAACCATAGCTATACCCAGCTGGGGGTGACCCTGGTGATGTTCGTGGTGGTCTATTTCGCCCTGTTCGGTGCGGGCATCGGCTACATGATGCGCCTGGTGCGCAAAGGGCCGAAGACCGGCGAAGGCGAGGAAACCAACCCCGGTGGTCCTGGCCAGAAACGCACCCCGGCACGGCCGCTGTCCGCTGCCGACGACCATCCTGAAGACGGCGAACACGCCAGCCTGAGCAAGGGGAACTGAGTCATGGGTATTGATCTTCCACTGATCTGGGCCGTGATCATTATCTTCGGCATCATGATGTACGTGGTCATGGACGGTTTCGACCTGGGGATCGGCATTCTCTTCCCCTTCGTCAAGGGCGAGCAGGACCGCGATGTCATGATGAACACCGTCGCCCCGGTCTGGGACGGTAACGAAACCTGGCTGGTGCTGGGTGGCGCGGCCTTGTTCGGCGCCTTCCCGATGGCCTATGCGGTGGTGCTCTCGGCGCTGTACCTGCCGTTGATGCTGATGCTGGTGGGCCTGATTTTCCGCGGCGTGGCCTTCGAATTCCGCTTCAAGGCCAAGGCCGACAAGCGTCACCTCTGGGACAAGGCCTTCATCGGCGGTTCGCTGGCGGCCACCTTCTTCCAGGGTGTGGCCCTGGGCGCCTTCATCGAAGGCTTCAAGGTGGTCGACCGCAACTTTGTCGGTGGCACCCTGGACTGGCTGACGCCGTTCAGCCTGTTCTGCGGCCTGGGCCTGATCGTCGCCTACGCCTTGCTCGGCTGCACCTGGCTGATCATGAAGACCGAGGGCAAGCTGCAGTTGCAGATGCATGACCTGGCCCGTCCGCTGGCGCTGGTGCTGCTGGCGGTGACCGGTATCGTCAGTATCTGGACGCCGCTGGCCCATCCGGAAATCGCCGAGCGCTGGTTCACCCTGCCCAACCTGTTCTGGTTCCTGCCGGTGCCGATCCTGGTACTGGTGACCTTGTACGGCTTGCTCCGGGCGGTGGCGCGTAATGCCCACTACACCCCGTTCCTGCTGACCCTGGTGCTGATCTTCCTGGGCTACAGCGGCCTGGGCATCAGCCTGTGGCCGAACATCATTCCGCCTTCGGTGTCGATCTGGGAGGCGGCCGCGCCGCCACAAAGCCAGGGCTTCATGCTGGTCGGGACGTTGTTCATCATCCCGTTCATCCTCGGCTACACCTTCTGGAGCTACTACGTGTTCCGCGGCAAGGTGACCCATGAAGATGGCTACCACTAGGAGGGCCGATCATGACTGGCAAACACAGTGTCGATGAAGAGAAAAAACCGCTCTGGCAACGGCTGGGCTGGTTGGTCCTGATCTGGGGCGGCAGCGTGGTGGCCCTGGGGGTGGTGGCCTGGTTGATGCGCCTGTTCATGAGCGCTGCAGGCCTTAGCACCCACTGACACAACTTCCCATCCCGCCATGCGGCGGATTTTCAAACCCTTCGCAGCCCCAGCTGCGGAGGGTTTTTTTTGGTTCTTCACGGAATCCTGGGGAGGCTATGGTCCTTGGACTTGCGAGCTTATCCATTCCATGTGGCGACGCTGTCGGCCCCTTCCGCCTTTACGGCGGCCTACTTTTCTCTTGGGAAAAGTAGGCAAAACCGCTTGCTCCTGCATCCGGCC